>JBEIHL010000007.1:0-14494 GCA_040381375.1 Opitutaceae bacterium | reverse complement strand
GGCCGATTTGCAATCGAGCCTCTGACCCGGGACGACCGGGGTGCAGGGCGTTCAACCCGGCGCGCAGACGTTTCCCGCCAACGAGGGAAAGAATCTGCCGCCGCTCGACCACCCGACTCCCTTTTTCCATTGCCACGATACTTTCATTCCGGACATCAAGAGAAGCCGGTCCGCATCGCGTGTGCTGTCTCCGGAACCGCCGCCCTGCGTCGTTCTTCCGTGCCGCCCTCCATTTTCCCCATTCTCGGCCTTAGTCTGCGCCTGCTCGGATTGATGCTGGTCGCGACCGCTGGCGGCCTTCACTCCGCTCCGGCCCTGCCGCTCCATGACAAGCGCTCCGGTCCGAATGATTTGGCGGTGAAGGGCCGGCTCATCGGCGTTCCGGCCGGTGAATCCCGTTTTGTCCGTTGGAGCGACCTCGCGACCTTGCCGACCACCAAACTCACGCTCACCGGCGAATTCGTCCCCGGCGAACAGGAGGTCACCGTTGTTTTCCTCTCCGACCTCTGGGCCCATCTGCCCGTGTCGGCCGGCGCGGACTCGATCCTCGCTACGTGCACCGACGGCTACGCGTCCGTTTTCATCGACACGTTTATCCGCGAACGCCGGCCGTTTCTGATCCTCGCGATCAACGGCCAGGGGCCCGAGAAATGGCCCCCGCCCGGCCTCAAGTTCAACCCCAGACCCTACGTCATCAGCGTCGCCAGCGTCGTTTCTCCAGGTGTCGAGTCCCTCCTCGACATAGGACACAAGAAGCCCTGGGGCGTCGACACGATCGAGATCGCGGCGTTCCAGGAGCGATTCGCCGCCTTCTATTCCGGCCGCTGGTCTGACGCGCCCCCGCTAGCCAAGTCCGGCCGGGAAATCTGGATTCATTCCTGCACGAGCTGCCATGCCGGCCCGGCCGACAGCGGAACCTTCGGCGGTACCAAGGGCGGCCGCCCGTTCGAAGTGCTGGTCGGCCACGCCACGCAAAACCCGGCCTATTTCCGCACCTACGTGCGCGATCCCAAGGGCTTTGCCAGCACGGCCAAGATGCAACCGCACCCACACTATTCCGACGCCCAACTCGATGCTCTAATCGCCTTTCTGCGGCTGCCGCCCAAATTGTAGCCCGGCCCGGCCGTAATTCCATTCATACTGGCCCTCCGATTGCTTCGTCCGGCTCATGCCTTTCTCGAAGGAACGTTCGTCGGCACTGCGCAAACCTCCTGCTCCCCTGCCCGCCAGCATCGCGCTCTACCCGATGTCAGCCTACACTCGCGGCATCCGGAAACCGGGTCAGTTTCACTTCATCCGCTGCGGCGACGACCAGCAGGACCGTCTCGACCGCCTCATCCCGGTCCCGCACCGGCACGACTTCTTCGAAATCATCTGGGTCCGGCAGGGCACGGGCGTCGTTCGCAGCGATCTCCTCACCTACCCGGTCCAGCCGCGCACGCTGTTCTTCACCTCGCCCGGCCAGGTTCACGGATGGGAACTGGCGCCGCCGGCCAAGGGCGAGATCGCCGGTTTTTCGGAGGAATTCTTCGCGGTGAACAGCGAGCAGCCCGGGCTGCTCGCCAAAATGCCCTTTCTCTACAACGGCACCGCCGACCCGATTCTTTATCTCGATACCGCCGAGGGCCGGCGGATCGACCAGGCGTTCGCGCAAATCCATGAGGACGCGACGCCCGACGGCGTCGGCCGCGACGACTTTGTCCGCGCCCACCTCACGATTCTGCTCACGCTTGGCCGCCAATGGGTCGAACGCCGCGCCCCCGGCGCCACGACGCCGCCGTCGGCCGACCTGCTGACCCGCCGTTTCCGCCTTGCCTTGGAGGAGCACTTCCCTCGGCTCCTCGAAGTCGGCGACTATGCCGATCTGCTGCGTGTCTCGCGCACGCACCTCAACGCGCACCTCCAGGCTGAGACCGGGCGGACTGCCAGCGAGATCATTCACGAACGCGTCGTGCTCGAGGCGAAACGCCTGCTCGCCCGCACCTCGCTGACGGCCTCGGAGATCGCCTTTCGCCTCGGTTTCCACGACCCGTCGTATTTCGGGCGTTTCTTCCGCCGCTGCACCGGCCAGACGCCGGGCGAATTTCGCGACCACGCCCGCACGGACCTGCTCGCCGGCTAGCCGGCAGGCATCACACTCCGAGGTGTGATGCCTGCACCCTGTCGGGCCGACCTTGTCGGGGCGGATGCGCCTCACAAGAAAAGTTGTGATGCATCCGGGCTAGCGAGGATGCGCCGGGCAGAACCATCAGCGGGGAGCGCTCGGCCGGCTGCGGTGCCCCCGTCCCGTTCCCGCGGAAAAAACGCGGCCCGCCGGAGGGGACCGCGTGAAACTGACCGATGACCGACAGCGGCCGGACCCGGCGGCCACCGCCGACGGGACCCGGTTCGCGCGTCCGCGCGCTCAGCCGGACTCATGCAATTGAAGGCGTGAAGAGGCGGTGGGGACCGGCCCTTGCAGCGAAGGCGGCAACTGCATCGCAGTCGTCGGGGGAAGCGAGTTGTCGCAGGAGGACCCGCCACCAGCCACGGCGTTTGTCGGTGGCGACGGCGAGGCGAAGGGTGGGTTTGCCGGTGGCGCGGCTGAAGACCGCGGCGCAGGAAAACAGTCGCCAGCGCAGGGTGGTCAGTTCGGCGCGTTGCGGCTGGACGAGCCGCCGCTGCAGGGCGACGCACAGGTTGTAGGCGCAGATGGCCAGATGGCAGGCCGCCTCGGTCGCCCAAAACGAACGGCAACACAGTCCCTTCAGGCCGAACTGCGCGCCGAGTTCCTTGATCCGATTCTCGATATCCGCTCGACCGTTATAACGTCGCCAGACTTCGAGCGCGCTGACGCTTGCCGGCAGATTGGTGCGCAGCGCCTGGAACTTGTAGCCCGGCACCTCGAGCAGGAGTTTGCCGCCGGCCTGTGGTCGCTCGCTGGTGCGCTGACGCAGGACAACCAGACGCGCGCCTTCGTGCGTGATGTCCTGCACTTCGATTCCGGGGACCGCGGTGGTGGTCCAGGCGGCATCGTCGTGGCGGCAGAGCGTGCGGATGGGCGTGCGCAACGCCGCGGTCAGGATGTAGTGCAGCCCGCGTGTATCCAGTTCCGCGATCATCGCGCGGGTGCAAAAACCGCTGTCGCCGCGCACCAGCGCGATGCGCACCTGGGCGGGCAGGCGCGCCAGCGTGTCGCCGAGGAAGGTGGCCGCGCCGCTGACGCACGCGGTGTTACCCGGCCGCAACCAGAAGTGCGCCACCTGCGGCACCTCGGCCAGGGCCGCGAGGATCGGTCGATGGCAGGGCTTCAAGCCCTTGCGCGTGTAGCCCACCCGGACGCCTTCCTGGTGGCCGTCCTCGTGCAGCAGGGAAAACGAATCCAGGTCGAGCGTGTAGCCCTCGGGCCGCTCCGGCAACTCCGTGAGGGCCCAGCTGTGCAGGCCGGACATCGCTTCGCACGCCTTGCGCCCGCACTGCGCGAAGAAGCGCGACAAGGTCGACTGGCTGGGGACCGCTTCGATGCCCAGCACCTCGGCCACCGCCGGGTCGTGGGCCAGATGCGCGACCCGCGCGAGCTTGTCCGCTCCGCAGAGGATGCCACCGATAAACCCCAGCGCTGTGTCGCACGGGTCATAAGCGTTGGGACTGCTCGGGGCATGCGGCAGCACCGCGCGCAACTGCTCGCGCAGGCGCCACTCAGTGATGAAGCGCGTCCACACCGCCAGTCCCCCGTGCGCCGTCAGCCGCTGATCGGTGAACCCGATCCGCATCGACTTCACTCCGTCCTTGGTGCCCATATCCAGCCGCACCGTTTGGTTCGCACCCGTCTGGGGCGTTAACGTGGTTTTAAGTTGCACACCTTGAACTACGCCAAACGGTGCGCTCTTTGGCCACTATTGCATGAGTCCGGCTCAGAGCGCGCGATCGAGACCCGCATCCGCACGCCTCCGGACAATTGCCAGGGGTACTTGCCGGCCGCATCCCCGAGGACCACGACTTCAAGCATGTGCTTCACGCGCTCGGTGCGCCGGGCCGTCGAATCGCCGCGGAGCAGCAGCGGCAACTCGACGTCTCCGCCACTTTCCGCCAGGGCATCAGGTTGGCGTCCTGGAAAACGAAAAACATCAGCTCGCGCGCGTCGGCCGGCATCATCCCGTCGACCACCAGCTCGCCGGCGGTCGGTTCCGTCAGGCCCGCGATCAGTCGCAGCGGCGTCGACTTCCCGCAGCCGCTGGATCCGATCAGACCGACAAACTCCCCTCGCTTGGCGGAGAGACTGATGTTGTCGAGGACGACGGGGCCACTCCCGAACCGCTTGGAGGCGTGCTCGATTCGGACGAGTGAGTTTGCGCTCATGCGGTGCGCACTCGGGTCAGTTGGTCTCGGCGGCGATCGCGGCGGCGGCGATGGCCTCGGCTGCGGGATCGAACGGATTGCGAAGATAGGAT
Source organism: Opitutaceae bacterium (assembly GCA_040381375.1). Classification (GTDB taxonomy): domain Bacteria; phylum Verrucomicrobiota; class Verrucomicrobiia; order Opitutales; family Opitutaceae; genus ER46. Next base: position 10,064 of record JBEIHL010000007.1, on the reverse strand, counting down.
TTCATCTTGCCCGGATTGAGCAGGCCCTTCGGATCAACGGCATCCTTGAGGGCGCGCTTCTCGGCAATGTTCGGATGCCGCCCGCCCTCCTCGAGCACGAAAGTGTGGGGATTCGCCACGCCAACCCCGATCTCGTGGCACGCGGCGATGATCTCGTTCAGCCGGGCCTCGGTCTTGAAGAAGACGAGCGGGATCGCTCCGACCACCACCGAAGCCGGCGACGGCGTCGCGCCTTCGGACGAATTGCGCATCATCTTGGAATTCCCGGCCACCCACTCAAGGTGCTGCAGAATCTCCCCGGGGAAACGCCGTTCGAGTTCGGCGAATTGCTCGCGGAAGTTCTCGCCGTAACCGACCTGCAGATACGTCAGCGTTGGTTCCGAGTTCATCGCCCACAGCGTCGTGTGGTTCCACGTGTAATCCGTGATGAACGGCGGCTTCGGCGGATCCGCCAGCGGCTGCCGGAACACCACCGCCAGGCCCGCGGCTTCGGCCGACGCCACCACTTCGGTCGTCTGGGCCCGGTCGATCAGGAGGAAGCTCACATGTTCGCCGGGGCGGAAGTACTTCGCTAGCGGCTTGAAGTACGAGGGAATCGGCCACTGGAACTGCGTGACCAGCCGTTTACGCCACCCGCCCCGTCGCGCCGCGGCGTCGGTCCACGCCAGCAGCGCCTCCCAGTCGGGCGCGCTCAGGATCACCTGATCGTAGTCGATCTTCGGCGCGAGGCGCATCTCGATCTCCACCAGGAAGCCCGTCGTGCCATACGTGTGGAGCGCCTTGATCGCGTCGCGCTCCTCGAGTTTCAGCAACCGCGGTTCCGCCTCGCAGGTCATCACGGTGACGGATTTCACGTTGTCCCCCGCGTTGATGCCCCCCCACGTGATCGAGCCGATGCCGCCGGAGCCGCCGCAGAAAAAGCCGGCGAGCGAACTCTTCACCCAAGTCGACGGCATGCAGCGCAGTTCCCAGCCGACCGCACGCGCCGCCGGTTCGATCGTGCCAAGCCGGGCCCCCGGCTCCGCCCGGACCACGCCGGCGTCCAGCGAAAGAATCCGGTCGAGCCGCGCCAGGTCGACCACGACACCACCGTAGAGCGGAATGCACTGCCCGTAGTTGCCCGTGCCGCCGCCACGCGGCACGACCGGCACTCCGGCAAGGAAACAGGCGGCGATCACCCCTTTGAGTTGGTCGAGGGTGCCAGGCCGCGCGACGAGATCGGCAACCTTGTCGTCGAGCTGGCGCTTCAACACCGGCGAGTACCAGTAGAAATCCTTGGAAAGCGTCTGAAGCGATTCGCCGCTCTCGACGACATGCTCGACCCCGAGCAGGGCGCGAAGTTCAAGGCGAAGGGTTTCGGGGATATTGGACATGAACTCGTTCCCACCCGATAAGCAGGTTCGCTGCCACCGGACTGGCACCTTTGGCCAAACTCTGGACCAGCTTGCTACGTGGCATCGTCGGTGCTGGTAAGGCGTGATGCTGCTCCTGCGTCGCGCCCGCGTCCCCGCCACCCTGCTCCCTGCCGCGCTGGTCCCCAGCCGGCCCGATCCCCTTGAGCCAACGGTGCTGTGCGACGTCGGTCTCGCCGGCGAAACGGTGGTCTCGGTCGCGCCGGCTTCCTCCGCTCCGGCTGGGACGGCGGAAATCGATGCCGGTGGCGCGCTCGTCTTTCCCGGCTTCATCGACGCCCATGTCCATCTCGACAAGACCCATACCTGGCACCGGGCACCCAACCGGTCCGGCACGTTCTGGGAAGCGATCACCAGCCTGGCCGGCGACAAAGACAACTGGACCGAAGCCGACCTCCTGCGCCGCGCCGGCTTCGCGCTTCGCACCGCGTTCGCGCATGGCACTCGCGTTATCCGCACCCACCTCGACACCGGCCTGCCTTGGGCCGAAGTCAGCCATGCGACGATGGCAGATCTCCGTGCCGAATGGGCGGGTAGGATCGATCTCCAGACGATTCCGCTCTGCGGCGGCGCTGATTTCCTGACCGACAACGGCCGCCAGATCGCCGCGCTCGCCCGGCGCTACGGTGCCACCTCCCTGGGCGGTTTCCTGCAGATGAACCCGGATCTGCCCGCCCAGGTCGATGGCCTGCTCCGACTCGCGCAGGACCACGGCATGGGCATCGACCTACACGTCGACGAAAACGACAATCCCGCCGCCGAGTGCCTCCGGCACGTGGCCGAGGGCGTGCTCCGCAACCGCTTCACGCTTCCGGTCGTCTGCGGCCACTGCTGCAGTCTGGCCGTGCAGCCCCGCGACCGTGCCCGCTCGACCATCGACGTCGTGAAGGCCGCCGGCATCGGCATCATTTCCCTTCCGCTCTGCAACGTCTACCTCCAGGACCGCCGCTCCACCGGCACCGCCTTTCCGCGCACGCCGCTCTGGCGCGGACTCACGTTGGTCCATGACCTGCTCGACGCCGGTGTGCCCGTCGCCTGCGCCAGCGACAATGTCCGCGACGCCTTCCACGCCTTCGGCGACTACGATGCCGCCGAAGTCCTGATTCAAAGCGTCCGCCTCGCGCACCTCGATGGGCGCCTCGATGCCGCCGTAAATGCCGTCACCCGCTCCGCTGCCGACCTTGTGGGTCTGCCGACTTTCGGTCGCATCGCCCCCGGCTCTCCCGCGCACCTCGTGGTATTCGGCGTGCAGCGTTTCAGCGAACTGCTGAGCCGTCCTGGCAACGCCCGGCGGCTCGTCAATGCGGGGGGATTCGTTTCCGCGCCGCTGCCCGATTACGGCGAACTGCTCGACCGCTGAAACTCCCTCCCCTCCGATGATCATCCGCCTCGCGAAAATCGCCCTCACCGCGTCCACCGCACTCTACCTCCTGCTCGTGGCGTTCAACAACGTCACCGACTACGGCTCCAATTTCCAATTCGTGAAGAACGTGCTCAACATGAGCACCACGTTTCCCGGCAACGACCTCATGTGGCGGGCGATCGACCGTCCCGTCGTCCACCACGCCTTCTACGCTTCGATCATCCTCTGGGAAATCGCCGCCGGCGTCCTGATCGCCGCCGGCGTCAAGTCGCTCTGGTCCGCCCGCCGCGGCTCCGCCGCCGCCTGGCGGCGCGCCAAGGTCCTCGCCAGCGCCGGCCTCGTCCTGAGCCTGCTGCAGTGGTTCGTCGCCTTCATCACCGTCGGCGGCGAGTGGTTCCTGATGTGGCAGTCGTCGACCTGGAACGGGCAGACCGCCGCGTTCCGAATGTTCGCGATCTTCGGCCTCTGCCTGCTCTACCTCAACCAGCCCGACGAGGAACTCGCCCCATGAAGAAAACAATCGTCTCTCCTCCCGGCTTCGCCGCCCCGCGCGGCGCCTACAGCCCGGGCATCCTGCTCGACTTCGGCACCGGTCGCACCCTCTACGCCACCGGCCAGCTCGCCGTCGATCCTTCCGGCCAGGTCGTGGCACCCGGCGACGCGAGCGTGCAGACCGACTATGTTTTTAAACTGATTGGCGAGATCCTCGCGGCCGCCGGCATGGGTTTCGAGCACGTCGTCCGCACGCAGACTTATCTGACCGACATGGCCGACTTCCCCAAATTCACCGCCGTGCGCGACCGCTATCTCGGCGGCGCCCTGGCCGCCAGCACCCTGCTCGAAGTCAAGGGTCTCGCCCGGCCCGGCTGTTGCGTCGAAATCGAAGTCACCGCCGCCCAATGACCGCCGTTCCGACCCACACCCCGCTTTGCGTCGCCGACGACGCCACCTTTTGGGCCTGGCACCGCTGGCCGGAGTTTTCCCGCTGCCCCAATCCCGCCGCCACGGTCGTCGTCGTCCCGCTGTGCGGCATCGCCGACTGGGGCCTCGGCCACGCCCTCGACGCCGAGGAAACCGTGCTGATGCACGTCCTGCGCGACGCCTCGCAGCGCCGTCCGGCCCACCTGCCGCTGCTCGTCATTCCGCCGCTGCGTTTCGTCCTCGGTTCTGATCCGGGCTGTGCGTTCGCCGTCGATCCGCCGACCGCCCACGGCTTCCTCGCCGATGTGCTCGGTTCCATCGCCGTCTCGGGCTTCAAACGGGTGCTGCTCTACAACGCCAGTCCCTGGAACGAGGAGTTCATCGCCGCCGTCGCCCGTGACAACCGCATCGCTCTCGGGCTGCAGCTATTCCGGATCAGCCTGAGCGGCCTCGGCCTCGACCTCCATCCGGTCCGCAGCAAGTCCCGCCGCACCTTTCAGACCCTCGTCACCGCGCTCACCGGCTGCGAACCGGAGCCACCGCCGCGCGATGCCTCCGGCCCGCCGTTCCCGCGCCCGTGGGGCGACGAACGCGTTCATTTGCTGACCGAACCCGCGCTTTCGCTCGCCGCCGCCCGCGTCGAGGCGCCCGCCGTGCTCGATGCCGCCGCCGCCCAGCTCGTTGGGCTCCTCGGTGAGATTCACGCCTATCCGCCGCTCCGGCACGACGGCAGGATCCCGCCCGCCCAACCCTGACCCGCCCGCCGCCATGCCCGCCGCCGCTTTTCCCTCCTACCGCACCCGCTACCTGCCCGGCATGACGGCGCGCGAGATTGCGTCGCTGCCCGACAAGGCCGTCGCACCCGTCATTCTCGCCACCGGCGCGATCGAACAGCACGGTCCGCATCTGCCGGTCGCGGTCGATTCCTTCCTCGCCCAAGTCTGGCTCGAACGCGCCCTGCCGCTGCTGTCGCCGGAAGCTTCCGTCTACGTCGCCCCGCCCATCACCATCGGCAAAAGCAACGAGCACACCGGCTTTCCCGGCACCCTCTTCATTTCCAAGGACACGCTCCGCGACCAGCTCTGGGCGGTTGCACGCCAGATCCACGCCTGGGGCTTCAGACATCTCGCGATCCTGAACACCCACGGCGGCAACATCGCCGTGATCGTCTACACCCTGCGCGAAATCAGCGCCGCCCTCGGCCTGCGCTGCGGCATCCTCGCCCCCAGGGTCGACATGCCGGTTCCCCTGCAGGAGGCGACGTTCGGATACCACGCCAACACCGCCGAAACCGCGCTGCTCCTCGCTGCTCTGCCGCAGTACGTCGACATGACCACCGCCGTCGCGGACTACTGCGGCCAGGTGGAGACGATGGGCAACCTCCGCCCCGAACGCGCGCCCGCGACCATGGCCTGGGTCTCCGCCGATCTTTCGAAGACCGGCATCATGGGTGACGCCACCGCCGCCACCCCCGAGCTCGGACAACGCTGGCTCGAAGTCCAATCCGCCGCCATCGCCGCCGCCATCGCAGAGCTTTGCCGCAGCGCGCGCCAGTCCAGCCCCTAGCCCGCCGTCGTCCTGGGGTGGCAGATTAACCCGAAGCCGCGGGCGCTAACCCGCAAGGTTCCGGCATTTACCGCGTTGACACCCTCCCACGCGGGCGATTCGTTTCACGCGGTCCCGCGGTCGCGGAACCGCCACACCCTCGCACTCGCATCATGGCGAATATCTTCGGCTATTTCTCCAACGACATCGGCATCGATCTGGGCACCGCCAACACCCTCGTTTACGTCAAAGACAAGGGTATCGTGCTGCGTGAGCCGTCGGTGGTCGCCCTCGACACCGCGACGCGCAAGGTCCGTGCCGTCGGCGAAGATGCGAAGCGGATGCTGGGCCGCACGCCTGGCAACATCACCGCGATCCGCCCGATGAAGGATGGCGTGATCGCCGACTTCGACGTCACGGAAGCGATGCTGCGCTACTTCATCCGCAAGGTGTCGAGCAATGCCTTCCGCGCTCCACCCCGCGTCGTGATCGCCATTCCTTCCGGCATCACCGAGGTCGAGAAACGCGCGGTGAAGGAATCGGCGATGCACGCCGGCGCCCGCGACGTGATTACCATTCCGGAACCGATGGCCGCCGCCATCGGCGTCGGGCTGCCGATCGACGAACCCGCCGCCAACATGATCGTCGACATCGGCGGCGGCACCACGGAGATCGCGATCATTTCGCTCAGCGGCATCGTGTTTTCGAAGTCGATCCGCGTCGCCGGCGACGAGCTCGACACCGCCGTGATCAATTACATGAAGCGCGCGTACAATCTGCTCATCGGCGAACGCACCGCCGAGGAGATCAAGATGCGCGTCGGCTCGGCCTATCCGCTCGACGAGGAGCTCACGATGGAGGTCAAGGGCCGCGACTCCGTCGCCGGCCTGCCCAAGACGATCCACATCACCTCGCAGGAGATTCGTGAGGCTTTGGCGGATACGATCGCCGCGATCGTCGACGCCGTGCGCGTGACGCTCGAGCGCTGCCCACCCGAACTTTCCGCCGACCTCGTCGACCGCGGCTTCGTCATGGCCGGCGGCGGCGCGCTGATCCGCGGCATCGACAAGCTCCTGAGCGAAAAAACCGGGCTGCCCGTCACGGTGAGCGAGGATCCGCTGTCCGCCGTCGCCAACGGCACCGGCGCCGTGCTAAACGACCTGTCGTGGCTGGTGCAGAACGTGTGAAGCGCGTCGCGCGCGAAGTTCCAGGTAGCAAGGATCGAGTAACAAGAAGCGCCCCCGGCGGCTCCGACTCTTGATACTTGCCCCCTGACACTTGTTACTTCCCTCACCGTGCCCTTCAAACGCCTCGACCAGGCCCGACCCTTCGTCACGCTCGCCGTGATCGTCGTGGCGTGGCTGCTGGTGCCCGTCGGCGTAAAATCGATTCTCCGCGTGAGCTTCTTTGAACTCACCGCGCCGGTCACGCTCTCCGCGTCACGCGTCCGCGACCTGCAGGAGTTCTGGTCGCTGCGCATTCACTCGAAGGACGATCTCATCGCCGCCGGCCGCGACCTCGCCCGGCTCAACGCCTCCTACGAACTGGGCGTGCAGCGCAACAACGAGCTGCAAGCCGAGGTCTCCCGACTCGAGACCCTGCTGCGGCTGCCGTCGTTCACGAATTATCGCTATGAACACGCGCGCGTCGCCCGGCGCGACTTCTCGGGCTGGTGGCAGCGGATCGTGATCCGCAAGGGCCGCAACTACGGCATCCCCGTCGGCGCCCCGGTGGTTTTCACGGGCGGAGTCGTCGGCCGTGTCACCGAGGTGCACGCCACCACCGCCGTCATCGAGCTCATCAGCAGCCCGAACGTCCGGCTCGCCGGCGTCGTCGAGGGCGACACGCGCCCGATCAGCTTCCAGGGCGGCGTCAACCCCACCTTCGCCCCGCCCACCGGCGTGGTCGAGTTCGTCCCCCTCGACATCACCGCCTCCCCCGCGGCGCCGAAACGGCTCGTCACCTCGGGCTTCGGCGGCGTGTTTCCTCCCGGGCTCATGATCGGCACCATCACCCGTGCTTCGATGGGCGGCGACGGACTCTTCCAATCCGGCGAGGTGAAACTCGACGAGCGCCTCGGCTCGCTCGCCGAAGTCACGGTGCTCGTGCCGCTGTGAGCGGCACGACGAGTAATGGTTAAGGTGTAAGGTGTAATGAGAAACCAGATACAACGACAGCCGTGAGCCGCCGACCTCTCGTCGCTACAAAAGCCACGGCTCAAACCTTACACCTTAAACCTTAACCCTTACACCCGGCCCTGACCTCCGCCCCGGTTCCCTCCTCATGCGTCGCCCACTCGTCCTCCTCGCCCCGCTCCTGCTCCTGTGGGCCGTGGTGTCGGTCCTGAACGACGCGCTGTCCGAACTGCGGGTGTACGTTTTTGCCGGCGGGCTGTTCGTGGCGTACGCCGCCCTGCACCAGCCTCAGCGCGCCGGACTCGCCGCGGTCATGCTCGCGGGCCTGATCTGCGACGCCAACGCCCCAATCGCTTTCGGCACGCACCTGTTGCTGTTCGCCGCAGGCCACGTCACGCTGTTCCACCTGCGGGAACGCCTCCCGCGCGAAGACAACGTCGCCGCCGTCGTCGTCGTCCTGTTCACCAATCTCACGCTCTTCCTCGTGTTTTCGTTCACCCAGATCCACGCCTCACCCGCGCCCGCCGCCGTCTGGCCGCGCCTGCTGTCGGACCTGCTGTGGTCGCAGATTTTCCTCACCCTGGTCACGCCCTGGTTCTTCGCCCTCCAGGCGGGCGCGCTCGCCCTCGCGCGGCTGCCGCGCGAGGACACGGTCTGACGCGCGCCCCGCCCTTCTCGCCGCGATGGCCCATCCCGACACCAATCTCGCCAGCCGCTCCGGCAACCTCGTCGAGGCGTACAAGAACTACGATCCGCGGATCGTGTTCTTCTACTTCATGCTCGGCGCCATGCTGCTGACGCTCGTGAGCGGGCTCGCATACCAGCAGTTGCGCAAGGTCGGGGAATACGCCGACGCCGAACGCCAGCAGACCCAGCGCCGCATCCTCTACCCCGGTCCGCGCGGCAACATCGAGGACCGCGAAGGCCGCGTGCTCGTCGGCAACCGCGCCCGCTTTTCCGTCCGGCTGCTGCTCGATGCCGTCGGGCCAGAGTTCCGGCGCGAACAGGAACGCATCCGGAAGAACTACATCGCCGCCGAGGACGCCGACATCCCGTCCTACGCCCAGCGGATGAAGATCGCCCGCGCCATCGTCGTGCAGCGCTACCTCGACCGGGTGAATGCGATCATCGGCCGCTTCGAGAAGGTCAAGGCGGACGACCTCAACAAACACTTCGAGCGCGAGCTGCTCCTGCCCTACACGCTGATCGACGACCTCGAACCTTCCGAGTACGCGCGCCTGCTCGAACGGTTGCCGGTCAACTCGCCCGCCCAGGTCTACACGTTCAGCACGCGGCACTATCCGTACGGCTCGGCCGCGTCACATACGCTTGGATACGTCGGCGCCAGCGACGACGTCGCGCTGGAGGACTTTCCCGGCGAAGACCTGCGCACGTTCAAGATGAAGGGCACCATGGGCCGCGAGGGCGTCGAGAAGCGCTTCGACTCCGTCCTGCAGGGTGAAGCCGGCGGCGCGATCTTCCGCGTCGACCCCGCGGGCAACCGCATCAACCCGCCGATCCAGCAGGTGTTCCCCAAGCAGGGAAAGAATCTGCGCCTCTCGCTCGACGTCGACCTCCAGCTCGCCGCGGAGGCGAAGATGGCCGAGTCCGGCATGGCCGGCGCCGCGGTCGCGCTTGACGTCGCCACCGGCGAGGTGCTCGTGCTCGCCAGCAAACCCGACTACGACCTCGCCAAGTTCGTCCCCCGCCTGGGCACGGAGGTCGCGGCGGACATCACCGCCCGCGGTGCCTGGTACAAACGCGCCATCCAGGGTGCGTACCCGCCCGGTTCCTCGTTCAAGATCCTGACCGCGATCGCCGGCCTGCGCTCGGGCTACATCAACCTGGACACCACGCTGAACTGTCCGGGGTTCTACCTGCTGGGGCGAAAGTTCAGTTGCCACGACGGGCACGTCCACGGCGACATCGGTTTCACCCGCGCGATCGAGAAGAGCTGCAATGTCTACTTCTACAAATACGGCCACGACATGGGCGCCGACATCATCGCGACCGAGGGCCGCCGCTTCCACCTCGACCGCCCCACCGGCATCGACCTGCTCGATGAAACGCGCCGCATGGTGATTCCAGATGAGGACTGGAAACGCACCACGCGCAACCAACCCTGGGTGGGCGGCGACACGGTGCAGATGGCGATCGGTCAGGGCGACGTGCTGGTGACTCCGCTGCAGATGGCGGCGTTCGCGGCCTCGGTGGCGCGCAACGAAGTGTGGACCCAGCCCACGATCCTGCACGACCCCGACCGCCCGCGGCAGCGTTCCGAACCGATCGGGCTCACCCCGACCCAGTATGCCGCGCTCCTCCGCGCGATGGAACAGGTGACGCTCACCGGCACGGCGCGTATCCTCACCGAGGGGAAACTCCTGCCGAAGATCCCCGGACTCCGGATCGGCGGCAAGACTGGCACCGCGCAGAAGCAGACCGAGAAGGGCATCATCAATTTCGCGTGGTTCATCGGCTTTGCCCCGATCGAGAACCCGCAGATCGCGATCGCGGTCGCGATCGAGGGCGACACGCCCGGCGAGGAAACCGGCGGCGGCCTCTACGCTGCGCCGGTCGCGCACGCGGTCTTCAAGACTTGGGTCGAGAAACGCAGCCGCCCGCTGAACGCGCCGCCGGTCCTCTTCCGCTCCGAGTGAGGGGGAACAGGTCGACCCGCTGTAGGAGCGG
>JBEIHL010000006.1:0-15548 GCA_040381375.1 Opitutaceae bacterium | reverse complement strand
GCTCGCCGCGGCGCTCCAGATCGCACAGCAGTTTCAGGCAATCCGCGGCGGCGGACTCGTATTGTTCCGCCTCGGCAGACTTTCGGATCGCGCGCCAGGAGCTGGCGAATTCCGGGTCTTTCGGCCGATTCTCGGCCGCGGCGGCGTCAACCAGGGCGAATAGCAGCCGGGCCTCCGCATCGATCCTCGAGCGCTCAATCGGTAACACGTCCATGGTCACGGTTCGGTCGAAGTCTGGGGCTGCTGTTCCGTGACGCAAGACCGGTGCAAGCATCGACTGCGCGGAGCATCGTGGTGGCTGATCTGAAATTCGCAGCCTTCCTGAATTTTGTGCCGATTCACGGTCCCCAAAAAAAGGGCCGCGGTCCCGCTCGACAACGGCAGCGCGGTGACTTTTCGGTGACGGATGGGGATCGCGCGGTAACGTGCCAGGAATTGGCACCAGGACGAGGGTGCGTTACTCTTCGACGAGAGTGCTACTGCAGTTGTGGGGGCCCGGCCAGATTGAGCCGATACCCGACGCCCCGCACGGTTTCGAGATGTTTGCCGGCGGTCCCGAGCTTGTGGCGCAGACGCTTGATGTGCGTGTCCAAAGTCCGGCTTTCGACGCCATGACGGTATCCCCAAACCTCTTTCAACAATTGATCGCGCGACTGAACCGATTGATTTCTCCGGGCCAACAGGTCGAGCAGTTTGAACTCGATCGGGGTGAGAATCACCGGGCTGCCGTCGACCACCACGTTGTGGTAGCTGGAATCGATGAGTAGATTGGGAAAACGCAGGCAACCCGTGCCGTGTCGACCGCGAAGCTGGCTGATTTCGAGCAACTTTCTGCAACGCAGAATCAGTTCCCGCCGGTTCGCGGGCTTGGTGAGATAGTCGTCGGCGCCCAACTCCATCGCGACAATTCTATCCGTCTCGTCCGTGCACGCGCTCAACACGAGGATGGGAGTTCCGTTGGTCGAGGCTTCTTGCCGCATTTTCCGGCAGACATCGAATCCGCTGGTTCCCGGCAGCATGAGATCAAGGACCACGAGAACCGGACTCTCCTGGCGGCAAAGGGTGATCGCCTCGTCGCCGTTCTGCGCGGGGATCAGGCGATGTCCGAGTTCGCGGAGCTGAACACTCAGGATCTCCAAGGCGTCGGGTTCGTCATCGACGATGAGAATCGGTCTCCCGCGTGGCGTCCCCGCGGAGATGGGCGATGGCTGGGGACTGTCGGAGTCGGCCGTTGCCAAGGAGGGCGCCGGCGGGTTCGGGGGAGAGGAGAAAGCATTCAAGCGAAGTCGTGGATCGGGTAGAGAATCCAACACCCGCGTCACGGCGCCGCGGCTGCGACGTTACAAGCAGGCAAAACTTCTCTTTCGGGGCGGAGAACGTCCCAGTCCGGAATTTCTGCCGCGCGGAAGGACGGGATCGTATCTCACGCGAAGCCGCGAGTGAGGCGAAAGAGGTCCGCAGAGACTTCGCGCCTTTGCGGACTCGCGTGAGCTAGCCCGGCCTCGATTGGATCGCGTGTCGCAGGCGTCGCTCTTCAAGTGTGCGACTGCGCGGCGACCACCGCATCGAGCTGGTCGGCAATCTCCCGATCGCTTCGGCATCGCGGCATCTTGTTTTGACCGCCCCATTTCCCTCGCAGTCGCAGCCACGTTTCAAAGGTCCCCGCGCGCACGAGGTGAACGAGGGGCGCTTCCATCCCGCCGCCGATTCGCTTGGCTTCGTAGTCTTCGTTCAACTGCTGCAGCTCCCGATCGATGGCGGCCGCCACGGTGGCAGCGACCACCGCGGCGTTGTTGAAGGACTTGAGTTCGATCCACCATTCGTGTCGTCCCCGTCGTTCGCCGGCATCGCTCGCGATGAACTTGGGCGCGACATGGAAATTCGAGAGTAGCAAGCCATGCTGTCGGCAAACGGCGGCAATCGCGTCGGTGACTTCCTTTTCGATGACGTGCTCGCCGAAGGCACTGAGCTGAAGTCTGGTCCGGCCCACGTAGATCAGCCGGGGCGGGCGCGTAGACGTAAATCGCACCACGTCTCCGATCACGTAACGACACAGCCCGCCTGGCGTGGTGAGAAGGATGACGTAGTCCGTGTTCGTCTTTACTTCCGCCACCGGGATGGCGCGGGCGCCGAGTTCAGCGAGGCGCGTTTCGTCGAACTCGGCCAGCGGCAGAAATTCGTAGAAGACGCCGGCGTCGGTGAAGAGCCGCATCCCCGCGGCAGGCTCGGTCTCTTGCGCCGCGATGAAGGCTTCGGACGCGGGATATACTTCGTGAAATCGCACCTCCTCGCCGAGCGATTGTTGAAGTTCGTGTTGAAAGGGTCCAATGGGAACCCCGCCGTGCACCAGGCACTCGAGCTTCGGCCACACTTCCCGGAGGGTGGCGGCACCGGTTCGTTCTCGCATGGCTTCCGCGAAAACGAGAATCCAGCTTGGAATCCCTGCCACCAGTCGGATGTCCCGCCGTTCGGTGCGAGCCGCCATCGCCGCAATTTTGCTCGGCCAATCTGCGATCTGGGCAATGTCGCGTCCCGGTTCGTACAGGTGGCGTTCGGCCCAGCGCGGAAGATTCAGTGCCGTAATGCCGCTGAGGTCGCCGGCCCACGCGGGCTCCGGTCCGGAATCAGCTATCGGCGCAAGGCTGGTCGAGCCACCGAGGAAGAGATGACGGCCGGCGAACACTTGGGCGTTTCCGGTCCTGGCCGCATAGAGAAACAGCGAATCCAGTCCGGTCCGACGAAAATGGGCGAGCATCGCCCGCGTAACGGGGATATATTTCGTGCGTCCCAGCGTGGTGCCGGACGAGACGGCAAAGTGAGCGCAGCGGCCCGGCCAAAGCACGTCGGGTTCCGACCGCTTCATCCGATCGATCCAGGGAGCAAATTGCTCGTAGCTTCGGAGCGGCACGCGCTGCTGAAAAGCGGCATATGTCATCGCCGATTCGATGCGGTTGTCGCGCCCGAACGCAGTCTGGGCGAAGTTCGCGATCAGCCGGTGCCAGATTCGCGTTTGAGTTTCGCCCGCGTCGATCTGGGACCGAAAGCGACGGGAGGTGCGGCGCGCTTGGAGCGATGCGCCAAGAACCACCGCCCGCCGGAGGAACGTGGGCGCATGACTGCGCTCGTCTGGGCGTTGGGGTGCGATCATTTCAGGCCGCCAGCGGCAGCGCGGTCGTGCGCCGCACGTGATGATAGAAGGCCTGCAGCGACGGCAGGAATTCGAAGAAATGAAAGATCAACGATGCATGCTGCACCGGTGGTCCGCTCCGGCTTCCGACGACCATGGAACGCCCGTGCGGAAAATAGGCGGAGTGGGCTCGCTCCAGAGCGAGGCGCACCGGCGCGTTCGCGTCCAATACGGCGTCCTCGCGTTCCGCGAAAAGAATCAGTGACGGCGCGGAACTCAACGGCAGCACTTGTGGAGAAAAGTAGCTGGTCGGTGCGGCCATCTCACTCAAGGCGCGCACCCTCGAGCGGGCACCATCCAGGGAAATCCCCTGGATCGTGGCCTTCACTGCATCCCGCAGGCGGAAAATTTCCGCCTCTGACATGAGCAGCCGCAGCGCCGATTTGTTTTGGGCGCCCGCCTCGAACATGCGCAGGAAGATCACGCGTGATTTCTCGACCGCCGCGTCGGAAGGTGGAGTATTCGGATTGAGGAACGGAAGCAGGGCGCGACCTAGCAGGGTGGAGGGCTTGGCCGTACCGGGGGCTATCAGGTCGTCGACACAGCTCACCGGGCTGACCAACACGATCCCGCGGAGGACGGGGCCGGAAATCTTGGCCACGCGCATCCGGCGGAGCCATTCCATCGCAATGCCGGCGCCGAAGCTGACGGAGAAGACAACCGCCGGCTGGCCGGCGGCCGCCAGTTCGCCGGCGAGGTCGCTCAACTGGGCGCAAATCGGGTCGAGGGAAAAGTGCGTGCGCGGGAAGTTCACGTAATAGACATCGCCGAACTTCAGCAGGAAGCGCCGCAGGAGAAAAACCTGCTCGGGCGCATCAGGCACCAGCCCGCCCAGGACGATGGTGGGCATCTTCCCGGTCCCGATCTCGCGCGTGATCGTCGCCGCTTCGTTCGGGTGGGCGATGGCTTGGGATAAGATGTTCGTTTGCGCGGCCTGAACCACCGGTCGGTGCAGCGCGATGCGCGTGGGGCGAAGCCGCTCTCCGGTGCGTCGAACGATCGCGTGCAGGGGCCGGAGGGGACCGGAGTGCAAGGCCGACAAGAAAGGCCACGGCGGTGAGAACTCTTGGACAGGCATTGAGGTTGAAAGCGCATGCGCCGCCAGTCGCTACAATCCGGAAGGAGGATAGTCGCCGGAATATTACTCGTCCGCCATTGTCATGTAACGCAGAGGGGAATCGACGTGCGATACCATGCCCAGCAAGGGGCGTTGAACTGTTTGTTGTCCTGAACCACCCAGCCGAACGCTCATCCGCTGTGCGCGGAACGGTGGCGGTTTTCGATGGCGGTCCCGCAAGCTCTCATCACGCTGCGAGGGCTTGGCCGGCGATGCCGAATTAACGAGAGCGCCGCGGCGCGGGCGCGACTTTTTCTGTGGTACTCGAATTCCCTCTTCCTCCTCCGGGCGGTCCGGCCTTCGGTCCGATCGGACTCGGATGCGTCACCTTCGGCCGTGAGATCGGCGAGCCGGAGGCGTTTGCGCTGATGGATCACGCGGTCGGCCGCGGCGTGCGGCTGTTCGACACCGCGGCTGCTTATGGAGAGGGAGCCTCGGAACGCATCGTGGGCCGCTGGTGGGATGCGCGTCCGTCGGCGCGCGGCCAGGTCGTCGTCGCCACGAAAGTGCTGCCACCTTACACGCCGGAAAACATGGCCGCGGCCGTGCAGGCCTGCCGCCATCGGCTGGCGCCTGCGCCGATCGGCGCGCTTTATCTGCACCGTTGGGACGAGACGCTCGAGGCGCCCGGTGCACTCGAGTCCCTCGAGGAGATCGCGGCGTCGGCCGGCGTCACTTGGCTGGGCGCGAGTAATTTTTCCGCCGCGCAACTGCTCCGTGCCCTGCAGCGCCAGGCTGCCGCGCGCCTGCGGCCGTTCCGCGTCGTGCAGAACAATCACAACTTCGCCGTGCGGGCGCTGGACGACGAACTCCTCGCTCTCTGCGCGGCGAACGGCATCGCGCCTGTCGGTTACAGCCCGCTGGGCGCCGGCTTTCTCACCGGCAAGCATCGCGCCGGCGTCGTGCCGGGCAGCCGGTTCGATGTCATTCCCGGCCACCAGCGCATCTACTTCACGCCGGAGGCGCAGGCCCGACTCGCCCGGCTGGAGACGGTTGCGCAGCAGACCGGCCACTCCCAGGTGCAACTGGCCCTCGCGTGGGCGCTGCGGCGCGGGGCGGTGACGATTCTGGTGGGCGGACGGCACCCGGCCCACCTGGACCAGGCGTTGGCGGCGGTGGAGTTTCGCGATGAAGCGGCGCTGGCGAGGCTGAATGCAGTCCCATAAGGCGGATCGAACCAGACGGGCGACATTTTGCGATTCGTCCGGTTGTAGGAGCGGCTTCACGCCGCGACCGAAGGATCGGTCTCACGTTCGGTCGCGGCGTAAAGCCGCTCCTACAAGGTCCCACGGTACACCGCCGAGACCCTTCGCTACGGCTGGCGCAACAGAAAGGTTTCGCGCTAGTGCCGCGCCGACTTCTTCCACTGCTCCGATTCCCCGTGAATCCGATCGTCGGCGCCCCAGAGCCAGTTTGCGACTTCATGGAGCCAGTCGAGCTCGCCGGCGCCGGCTTTCAGGCCGGCGCGTCCGTGGACTGGATACGCCAGGATCGAGCGTGTCGCCTCGGAGGGGTTGGGCAGGTGCCGCAGCGCGCTAAGCACCGCCGCCTGAATTTCAGTGATCCCGTAATCGGTGCGCCAGGCGTGAATCTCCGCCGCCAAGCCGGGGCGGCCGGGCAGGGGAATCTCGCTCTCCGTCGCCGGCGGGATCGCGTTGATGGCTTCGACGACCCACTCGGCTGCCTTGGGGCCGGGCATCCGGCGTAGCTCGGCGGGCAGGAGCGGACGGCCCAGCGTGTAGTCTTGTTTCCCGTACGCGACCGGGAATGAAGTGATGGCCGCCAGCGGCTCGACCGGCAGGCCACCGCTGTACTTCAGCGGCAGGATCGGCAGGTCGAGCGCGAGAGCGAGATCCACGATCACCGCACTCATGCGCTTGACGCGCTGCCGGCAAGTGAGCGCCTGCTCGCCTTCCACGTGGAGGTGCAACGAGTGCGGGAGCGAAGGCTGCGCAGCCTGGTAGGCTTCGATGACGTCGAAGAACGCCTCCGGCCGCTCGCGGGTGAACAGCAGCTGTGGATTAACCGCCACCGTGCGGTGAGGATGGCGCCACAGAAAGTCGGTCAGCCTTCCCATCCAACTGCCGGCGTGCTCGGTCCGGGTCACGGTCGTCACGGGTAGTCCCGACCAGCGGGTGAACATTTCCGTGAACAGCATCGATTCGATCGCCGTCTGGTGATTCGCGCAGATGATGAACGGCCGGGATTTCAAGGGCTCGAGGGCCGCGGGGTCCAGCAGCCGGAATCGGCGCACGTACTCGTGCTTCAGCGCGCGGGAAAGGTCGGCGAGGAACGAGCCGGCGAACAGCGTCTCGCCCGGTGTGGACACGAAATCCGGTTCGCCGGCTGAACGCACCTCCACGCGCCCGGCCTCCACGCGACACGCGATCGGCCATGACTGCAGCGGGAACTCCGGCAGGGTGGCGGCGGTGTCATCCGGCGCGATCGTCACCTGGGCGGGGTGAACCGCCAACTCGTGCGCGACGTGCTCCTTCGCCGTAATGGCCACGGCCATACGCTCGGGCGTCAGGCCGTCCGGCAGTTGAAAAAGCGTCTCGAGCTGCTGGGGCATCCACTGGAAGTGACCCAGTTGGCCAACGTCCCACGTGCTCGCGTTTCCCGCGGCATGGCTGAATCGGATCGGGTGATACGCCCGTCGGCGCATGAAGTCGCGACGGTCCGAATACGGGATGCCGACGAACGCCTGCCCATCGAGCAACGCGAGTTGCATCCTCAGGTCGCACCAGACGCGGCCCTCGACGATGAACTGCACGTAAACGCGCGGATGACCGGAGTCCGGAGCCAGACCTTCCGGCCGGATCTCGCAGCGGACCTCGCCCCGGGTGGGCGTGGGGCCAAAGAAGCACACCCCTTCGACGCCCCGGGGCAGAGCGTTCCAGTTCGCCGCCAGGTCCGGGAACCATTCGTCGAGGTGACTCAGTGGCATCCCGTGCGTGCACCCATCGAGCAGCGCCGGATGGATCATGCCCACGGGCACCGTGCCGGCTCCGGCGTCCATCCGACACGACGCTCCGGCGGCGGAACGGCGCAATTCGCGCAGAACTTGGAACGCCGGTCCGTGGGTCGTCTCGCCGGTCTCGTAGGGCGAGGTCACGAGCGGGGCGACCAACGGTGGCAACGGTTCCGGGGGCGTCGAATAGTCGGACGACCATTCGAGAGTGGCGGCGCCGACTTCGTCGTAGCGGGACAGCGCGGCGCGGTTGGATTCCCGCCAAACGCTGAGTCGGGCCGGCGAAACGGTTTCGAGGCGGAGCTTGAGCGCAGCCGTCGGCGGACAAACCAGCCAGCGCGCCGGGGCAAACGCGCCGATGCGAGTCAACTGCAGCCCCGGTGCCGCTGTCGCGGCTGCCAGCTCATCCAGCATGACGGTGAGCGGAACGACGGCGGACGTGAAACTCGGCCGGTGATCATCGAGCCACGGCGCAAGCGCGAAGCTGAACTCCTTCTCGACGATGCGCGGAGGAGCGTCCGCCGGCTGGCGATGAAGCACGCGCATCGCCAGGGCGGAGGTTTCGTAGATCTTCTTGCCGTCGACCCAGAGGCTGCCGCGGGCCCGGACGGTGATGGCTTCATCCGCGTGGGGCTCGATCTTGAGCAATTCGACGAAGGTCTGGATCCGGCCATTGCTCGGCACGACTTGGCCGCGGTACTTCCACGTCAGCGGTTCGCCCAGCGCCACGGGTTCAAAGCACGCAGTGTCGCCCCATTTTTTTCCGATCCCACCCAGCCGCATGGCGGCCTGCAGCAACTGCAGCAGGGCCTCGATGCCGAGCGAGCCCGGCTGCACCGGATCCTGCATGAAGTGCGCCTTGAAGAACCACTCGGCGGCGCGCACGTCGGTCTCCGCGCTCGCGATGCCGAGGCCCGCTTCACCCGCCTGCGGCCACCAGCCGGTGATGCGGTCGAGCATCAGCAGCGGTGCGGCCGCGAGCGGCGCTCCGGGCTGGGGAAACGCGTCGGTGGTCGCTCCGCGCAGTTCCAGCCGGAACTCGCCGGCGCGGGCCAGGAAGGCTTGTTCGTTTGCCGTGGCGGGCAGGCCGGCCTGATTGGCGAACGCGTCTCCGGGAAAGAAGCCGAATACGGTGTCCATCCTCGCGAGCGCACGGCCCTGCAGGGTCGCGGTGACCCGGAAGCCGACGATGATCGTATTGCCGAGGTCGGACCAGTGGGTGAGCTCGGCCCGGACCCGCAGCGTCCCGTCTTGAGCGGGGATCTCCTCCTGCCAGGTCAGGGTGCCGTCGAGATTGCGAAAATAGATGTCGACCTGCTGCGGGCCCGGGTCGCGCGCGAAACTCGCGAGCCAGCCGCACGGCTGCAGTAGGGCTTCCATGAATACGCAGCCGGGCATCACGCCGTTGCCGCTGCGGGCGAAGTACCAGTCGCGGGCGCGGAAATCGAATTCACTTTCGACCGCCATGCCCGCCGCGGGCTGGCCCATCACGCCCTCGAGGGCGGCGATGCGCGTCATGAAGTGGTACGGCGGCCGAGGCAGCCGGGGCAGCAACAACGGCCGGTCAGCCACGGTGAACTGCGGTCCGAAGCCCTCGCTTGGCGGCCCCAAGGCACAGGCCAGCAGCGAACGGTGGTCAAAGGCGAAGCCGTGGTGGTCGAAGCCGACGCCCGGCTGCGTCGCCGCCACCTCGCCGGTGCGCAGCATTTCATCGAGCGGCCAGTCCTGGACCAGTTCGACCGTGAGGCCCTGGCAGAGGAACGCTTTGCGCCCGTCGACCGACGCCATGACCGAGGCGCGCAGTTGCGGCGCGGCGCCGTCGATGAATTCCTCGACGTAGACTTCGTAAACCAGTTCGCGCGACGTGGGCACGCATTGCCCGCGGCAGCGCATCTGCATCGTGCGATCCTGGGCCGCCTGGAAACGCCAGCCGTCGCGGCGCAGCGTGCAGCCCAGCGCCGTGAGGAAAAACTCCATGGCCTGCACGGCACCCTCGAGCATGAGCGTGCCCGGCATGCACGGATCATTCTTGAAGTGACCTTCGAAAAACCACTCGTCGGCGCGAATCGCCTTCACCGCGCGGAGATAACCGCGGCGCCACGGACCGCCCGCCGCGTCGAAGGCCGTGACTTCATCGATGAAGCACACGCGTCCGGACTGGATGCGCGGCGTCCGGGTATGGGTCTCTGTCCATTCGAAGCCCGGGCCGAAACACTCCCTCGCCCGGCCGGCCGCAAACGCGGCGACCTGCGTCGCGTTGAAGTGTTTTCGCTTTGTCAGGGCCGCGGGCGCCGCCGTTGCGCCCGGCCGCAGGGGCGGCGGCGCTTCGGTTTCGGCGTCCCACAGCACGCCTTCGGAATTGGCCAGTTCCTCGTCGGTGAAGAACCCGGCCTGCCCGTGTCGCACGCTGAGCCTCACCTCGTCGTTTACCCGGAGATCCGAATGGAAGAAGAACATCCGGATGCCGCCGAGCTGGGCGTGCCCGTCGATGTGGATGTCGAACTTCAGCGTGTCGCCCACCTTCGGCAGCGGGCCCTTGATCGTAGCCTCGCATCCAAGGAGGCGATACACGCGCTCGTTGCGGTTGAGCAGATCGATGCCCATCCACGAAATCAGCAGTAGGTCGGCCTGGCCGGATTCGATGGTGATGCCGAGCGGCACGTGGCCTTGATGCACGTACCACGCGTCGGCGCGCACATCGGTCTCGGTCCAGATCGTGCCGCGGCCGAGCTCGCCCGGAGGCGCGTCGATGCCGGTGACGCGATCGGCCAGCAGCATCGGCGGCATCGGCATCCGCACCTGACGGTGGAAACCATCCTGACCGGCGAAGGCCGGGCCGAAGAGGTCGGAGATCCGTCCGGACGCCAGGTGCTCCAGCTCGGCCCGCGAGAATGTCGGACCCACGGGCGTGCCGCCGGGAAGCGGCACCGTCTCGATCGGTGCCTCCGCGGCGGCGACGGGAGAGTCGGGTGGGGCGACCGAAACGGCCCAGGCGTCCGCGGCGGATGACTCGGGCACCGTCTCTTTCGCCGGCGCAATGAATTCCGCGGGTTCGTCCACGGTCGCGAACGCGGGGTCGGTGACCGACTGGAGAAACGAAGCGTGGGCGGCCGACAGCTCGGTCAAGAAGAGCTCGTGCACCTGTGCGACCCCGGCGGCCGGATCCGCGTCGGGCGCGTCGTCGACGAGCGCCGAGGGTGCGACGACTTCGGACTCGCCGCCCATGTCCTCGGGCTCGGCCAAGACCGGTCGGAGTGGCGGGGGACGCAGCATCGGTTCGACCGCGGTTTCTCCGGCGGGAGCCGGTACGAGAAGGGACGCGAGGATTTCCGCGACGGGTGGGCGATGGGCGGCGAAGGTCAGAAATTTTCCGCTCGGGTTCGCGCGAGTCGGCGCCGGCGCGGTTCCGACGGAGACGTCGCTGCCGCTCATAAAGAATTCGGCGATCTCGTCCCGCAACCCGGCGATTTCGATCCGGGCGATCCGGCTGCCACCGGCGGAGGTGGGCCAGGGCTCCGCCCCGGCGCCGTCTGCGTTGGGCAGGAGCTGCCGCTGCAACGCGAGGGCCGCGGAGGCCACCTGCAGGAGGGCGTCGGCGGCGTGGCAATATCCGCAGCGTCGCTGGATCACCTCGGCGATGCCGGTCCAGTCCACGGCGCCTGCGTACGGCTGCCTTTGGTCGGTGTCGATGAGGGCGAAAATCGTGTCTCCGTCCCGCTTCGCGTCCTCCTCGCGCTTGAGAATCAACACGCACGCGCCGTCCGAGACGACGTGCCGATCGACCGGGCGCGTCGCCGCCAGGGCGGCCGTGTGGACTGGCTCCGCGCCCATGTCGACGGCGCCGACGATCGCACCATCGATGTCGCCCGCGCGCAGCGCGCGCGTGGCGAGTTCGAGTCCGCGCAGGCCCGATAATTGTTCGGCGGATACGGCGCAGCTCGCGCCGCCGCACCCGTGCTGGCGGTTGAGCCGGTTCGCCACGACGTTCGGCATGAGGCCGAGGGTCGTCGCGGCGAACGGTCCGGGGATCAGGGCCTGTCGCGCGGCTTCAAGCTGCGCCGGCGGCACGGGCCCGAGCTTCAGGGCGGAGAGAAATTCCGCCAACCGGAGGTTGAGTCCGAACCGGCACGCTTCGGCATCGCAGCCCATGCCGACGAAGACGGCGGTGCGTTCGAACGGCAGGGAGGCGACCTGAGCGAGCGCCTGCTGGGTGACTTCAAGCATCACGACCTGCTGGGCCAGCGTCTGCTCGAGATCCTGCGGGGGAAACACCAGTCCGGCGAGCGGAACGCGAATCTCGCGCATGGCTCCGGCCGCGGGCGCGTTCGCTCCGTCCACGGCGGTGCGCCAGAAATCGTCCGCGTCGGCTCCGTTGCCCATCCGAGCCGCGACGGCGACGACCGCACAGCGGCCCGCCGGCGGGCGTGGGGCTGCGATGGATACGGATACGCCGGTGGTCGCGGGTGCCTGCTCCACCAGCAGGTGCGCGTTGTTGCCGCCGAAACCGAAAGCGTTCACCGCGGCGCGGCGTACGGAGGACGTCGGCCACTCGGTGGGTTCGAGCGTGGGGGCGAGCGGTGTCCCGGCGAGCGCGGGGTTGAGTTCGTCGAGGTGGGGAATCGCCGGGCGGAGCCCGTGCTCCATCGACTGGAGCACCTTGATCAGACCCGCGACGCCGGCGACGGGCAGAAGATGGCCCAGATTGGCCTTGAGCGAGCCGAGGGCGATCCGGCTCCGATCGCGGAAGATCTGGGCGCAACTCTGGATCTCGGTCGTGTCGCCGATGACGGTGCCGGTGGCGTGGCATTCGATCAGGTCGATGTCGGCGGGTCGCAGACCGGACTCGCGATACGCCGCTTCCATCGCGCGCACCTGGCCCGCGGCGGACGGCACCAACAAACCGGAGCCGCGGCCGTCGTTGGCCAGGCCGACGCCGCGAATGACACCGAGAATGCGGCTGCCATCGCGCAGCGCATCGTCGAGCCGCTTGAGCACCACGACCGCCGCGCCTTCCGATGGCACGAGTCCGTCGGCCTGGGCGTGAAGCGGCCGGCTGCGTCCGCTCGGACTGAGGGCCTGCAGGGTCGTGAACCCGGCGTGGATCGTCAGTCCATGCACGCGCGTCACGCCGCCCGCCAGCATCACGTCGGCCCGGCCGTCGGCCAGCCAGTCGCAGGCGTACTTGATCGCGTACAGCGACGACGCGCACGCGGCGTCGACCATGAAGCCGCCGCGGGTGAGCTGCAGCGATTCGCAGAGCAGGCCGACCGGCAGGCCGGACATGAACCGGTTCAGCGGGTCCGGGGCCGGGGCGTGGCCTCCGCGCGACAGCGATTTCTCCCAGACCGAGGCGGCGAAGTCGTTCAAACCGTAGGTGGGATACGAAAGATTGCCGATGATCGCGCCGCCGCGGGTCCGGACCGCGGGTTCCAGGCCGGCGTCGATGAAGGCCTCGCGGCCGACGTGCAGCAGCCACTGAAACAGCGGATCGAGTCCGGCCACCGCGACGCCCTCGATCGCGTGTAGGGCCGGATCAAATACGCCCTCGAAGCCGGTCACGTATCCGCCGCGGTCGGACGGAATCTTCTCCGCGGCCGGGGCCTCCGCGCCGGTGCGCATCACGCGCGCCTGGTCCGCCACCTGCCAGGTTGAAGCCGTGGCGCGGGACAGGAAGTCGCGGCCGGCGAGCACGCCCGACCAGAGCTGCGCGGGCGAGTGGGCCCCGGGCAGGAGGCAGGCTTGGCCGACGATGGCGATGGGACGGAAGGCGGGCACGGGCGAAGGCGTCAGGCGAAGGAATCGACTTGGTAGCACTCGACGCCCCGGAGCGCGAAGATGGCGGCGCCGTCGGTGTCGACACAGTCGACGTGCGTCTCGGTCCCGGTCCCGGCGGTCTCGCGTCCATGCAGACGGCACGCGACCGTCTCGCCGGGGCGCGCCGCGCGGGTGAGGACCATTTCGCCAATGCGCAGCGGCAACGAGCGGCGGCCGTGGGCCTCCATCGACCACAGGACGGCGGCCTGCAGCGCGCCGTCAAGCAGGGCCGGCCCGACGCGCCAGGGTTCCGCACCGGCGACGGCGAGAGGATGGTTCTCGAGCACCATCGCGGCGGAGTCGGGCGACCAGCCGCGCAGATGCCGGATCACCTGGAGGTCGGGTCCATGAAACAGGCGGCCCTCGTAGGCGTCCGCCGCGGTGAAGCTGAAGTCGCGCCAGCCGGCCTGGTCGGAGGCGGTCGCGGCCAACGGTGACGCGTTCCCGGCGGCGAAGTCGGCTTCGGCGGTGTAGAGCGGCTTGCCGGTGACGGCGTCGGTGATGCGCAGCGTTACGACTCCGTCGTCGCGCCGCCGCGTGGTGAGCTGGAGCAGCAGGCGATCGCTGGCTTTGCCGAGGGTGACCGCGGTCATCACCTGCACGTTGCGCAGGCAATGCACGGTGGCGTCTGGCCGGGCGAGCGCGGCGCCCTGCAGGAACCATTCGGTGACGAGCGCGATCGGCACGACCATCTTCCCTTTCACGACGTGGTCGGCGAGAAATGGATAACGCGCCGCGGTTACCACGATCTCGACGCGGTGGCCGGCCTCGGCGGGATCGGCCGCGAGATCGAGTCGACCCGCACCGATGACGACCTCCACGGTTTCGGCGGTCGCCGGGCCGTCGAGTTCCTGCACGAACGCCGCGGCGCCGGCGTCGGGCGCGATGAGGCCGATGCCCTGGGTGCGAAAATGTTCACGCAACGCAGGCGTCACCATGCCGCCGTCCCACGGGCCCCAGTTGAGCGAGCGCACCAGGCAGCGTCCGCCGCGCCGGCGAAACTCCGCCTGCGCGACTTTGTTGAGCACCTCGTTCGCCATGGCGTAGTCGGCCTGGCCGCGATTGCCGAAGCGGCCGGCGACGGAGGAGAACAGCACCATCGCGTCCAGGGAATCGCTCGCGGTCGCGTCGAGGAGAATTTGCAGTCCGCGGACCTTAGCGTCGAACACGCGGGCAAACTCTTCGGGCGTCTTGTCCGCGATGAGCTTGTCGGCCAGCACGCCGGCGCCGTGCACGATGACGGTGATCGGGCCGAGGCGTTGGCGCACGCCGGCCAGGGTCTGCGTCACGGCGGCCGCATTGGTGGCGTCGCAGGCAAAATATTCGGCCGGGCTGCCGGCGGCGCGCAGCGCCTCGAGCGTCGCGCGGACCTCGCGTTGCGCGATGATCTCGCGCACGGCGGCGGCGAGCACCTTGGGCGTCGGAGCGCGTCCGGCGCGTTGTTCCCGCGCGAGCAGGACGCGGCGCAGTTCGTTTTCCTCGCGCACGCCTTCGCACTCGGCGGGTTCGGCGCTCAGCGCGGTGCGGCCGAGCAGGGCGATCTTGGGTTGATGGGCGTGAGCGAGGGCGATCAGCGTGACGGCGGTGACGCCCCGCGCGCCGCCGGTGGCGACGACCACGGAGGCCGGCGTGATCCGCGCCGACGGGGCGGTGGCGTAGGGAGTGTTGGTCAGTTCGAGGCGGTGCCGAACGCCGTCGGCGGCGAGTCCAATTTCCACCTCGTCGCCACCGAAGAGCAGTTCGGCCGCGAGCTGTTCGCCGAGTTGCGTCGGGGACAGCGAGGCGCATTCGAGATCGATGCACCGCGTCGCGGCCCGCGACCATTCCTTGGCGGCGGTCTTGGCGAGTCCGGCCATGCCGCCGAGCCAGGCGTGCGGAAGCGAGCTGCCGTCGAGCCCGAAGCGACCGCCGGTGTCCTGAACCGTGACGAGCACGCCGCCGGCCTCGGCGATCCGAGGCGCGGCCGCCTTGGCGTCGGCAAACGCCGCCCGCTGGGCGGCGGCCGCGTTTTCGAAATCCGGGTGGGCGCGCAAACCGTGAAGCAAGATCGCGCCGTCGCACTCCGCCGGCACGGACGTCACGACCTCCGCCGAGACGTGATGGCGCGCGAGCGCATCGCGCAGGGCGGGGGCGATGCTGCGGCCGTCGTCGGTGATGACGAGCCGGCTGACGCGGTGCAGGCCGGCGATCGCGAAGCCCGGGCGTGGGGCGGGGACGCTGCGCAGGAGAAAGCGGTCAACTGGTGGGGGTACTAACTTTTTTTTTTGGCTTTCGGCCGCCGCCGCGGAGACCGCGGGCGCTGGAGCTGCACTTGACTTGGCGGCCGGAGCGGAACCCCCGAGTTGCTCAATCAAATAGTCGGAAATACCCTGCAGCGTTTGCAGGCTGCCCATGACCTTGGCGTCGACGGCGGGCAGGCCCGGCAGCTTCTTCTGCACGGCGGAAAGGATCTCGACGCG
>JBEIHL010000005.1:0-16134 GCA_040381375.1 Opitutaceae bacterium | reverse complement strand
TGGCTCGGCTCGCACCGCCTCACTTCCGTCTACACCGGCGCCAAGGTCGATCGCATCGGCTACCGCTGGCATTACATGGTGGACAACGACATTCCCGTGGCGCTCACCGCGGCGAACGTCCCCGCCCCGAACAATTCCTCACGCTGGGCGATGCAACTTTGGTATGTCGGCGATCCGGTGCAGGTCGGCGACACGGGCCTGCGCTTCACCGGCTTCCCGTCGACCTTGGCGGCGCATAACAACCGCTCCTACGACTACCTTTTCTTCAACAACGCCGCTACGCCCGCGCCCGGTACGTGGCAGCGCGCCTCCACCCAGGCCCGCTTCGGCCGTCAGCTCATCCCCGGTGGCCGCACCTACACCATCCAGAAGAACGACGGCGTGGGTGTTTCGCTGCAGAGTTTTTTCTGGAAACGGCGCCTCGTGACGCTCTTCGGCTGGCGCAAGGACGAGGTGGACAGCACGCAGGGCGTCCTCCGCAACGCAGCCGAATTCCCCTTCCCGATCACGGCCGGCGCCAACCGCTCCGACTACCTGCCTAGCGGCAGCAAGTTCATCAACGAGGCCACGACCGGCACGCAGGGCATCGTCTTCAAGGTCACCGAAAAAGTCCGCGTCTTCGCCAACCGCTCCGAGAACTTCGCCGCCACCACGCCACGACAGGACAACCTCTACCGCCCGCTCGCGCCGCAAAGCGGCGAGACGAAGGAGTACGGCCTCGGCCTCACGCTGCTCGACGGCCGCCTCGATCTCCGCGCGACGGCGTTCAAGTCCTCGCAACTCGGCGCGACCAGCGGCACCGGCGTCGCGGGCATCCGCGTTGTCGACTTTGAGGCCGCGCTCTTCAACGCGCTCACCAATGCCGGCCGGCGCGCCGAATACACCACCATCGACGAATTCGGCAAGCCGACCAACGCCCTCTACGTCCGCCCAAACAACGCCGCCACCACCGAAAACCTCGTCTCCAAGGGCGAGTCGCTCGAGGTTTCGTTCCGACCGAACCGCAATTGGGACATGGTCGTCGGCGTGGACCGCCTCGAGAACGTCGCCACCAACGTCGGCCGCGAGCTCGCCGACTTTCTCGCCGTGCGCGCGCCGTTCTACAAAAAGTATTTCGACGAGGGCCTGCGCGCCGACGGCACCACGACCACCGCGTCCTCCCCGCGCCTCGTGGACACCTTCGTCAACACGATCGCCGGCAACTACGTGAACGAGATTCTCAAGGAGGGCATCTCCAACCGCGGCATCTCGGACTACACCGCGCGCTTCGTGGGCCGCTACAAGTTCAACGAGGGACGGCTCAAGGGCTTCACCCTCGGCAGCAACCTGCGTTGGGAATCCGGCAAGGTCCTCGGCTACGCGCAAAAGGCCACGACCTTCGACTTCGGCGGCCTCTCCAACTACCCCGGCCGCGTCTCCGACACGTCCAAGGAATACCGCGGCGACGCGCAGCTATCCGGCGGCATGTTCGCGAGCTACGGCCGCCGCGTTTTCAACGGAAAGATCAACTGGCGCGTGCAGCTTAACGCCCAGAATCTCTTCAGCGAGCGCGGTCTCCGCGTCTTCGCCGCCAATCCCGACGGCTCGCCGATCTGGGCCATGGCGCCGGCCCGCACGTTTGAGCTTTCGAACTCGTTCGAGTTCTGAGTCCGTCACGCTCATCCGCCCACCGAGCCCATCGCCTTCTGGCGTCAGTCGGCCACGGCGACGGCAGCTAGCCCAGCAATTACCATGAAACCCCCGACAAAAATTCCCCTCCTCGCCCTTGCCACCGCCTGCCTCGTTCTCACCCACGCCGGTTCAGGCCAAACCGCGCCGGGCCCCGTCGATCCGGCCGCGCTCGCCCGCTGGGACAAGGACAAGAACGGGCGCCTCGACGCCGACGAGCTTGCGGCCAAGGCCGTCGCGGAAAAACCGGGGGCCGGGAAAGAGGTCGTCACCCTCACGCCGTTCGAAGTCACCGCCGACGCCTCCGACACCTACCAGGCGATGAACACCAATTCGATCACCGGCACCAACACCGCGCTCGGCAAGACCCCGCTCGATGCCAAGGTGTTTAACCGGCAGCTCATGGACGAACTCGGGGTGGTGGACATGACCGAGATGCTTTCGAAGCACGGCGGCCTCGGCTCCGCCATTATCTCCGGCGGCAACGAGGAGGTCCGCGGCGACCTCGAAGGCGACCGACAGGATCCGAAGAGCATGACCATGCGCGGACTCACCATCAGCAACCCCCGCCGCGACGGATTCCTCCGCGCCGACACCGCGCTGATGGACTCGTTCGACGTCGAGCGGGTCGATGCGCTCGGCGGCTCCAACTCGCTGCTCTTCGGCTCCGGTGACGCCGGCGGCGTGATCACCACCAACTCGAAGCGTGCCGCCTTGGACCGTCCGCTGCGGGGCGCTCTCACCGCCGGCGGAGACTCCGAAGGCAGCCGCCGCTACACCCTCGATGTCGGCGCCGGCTTCAAGTATTGGGGATTCCGGATCAACGCGGTCCACGGCGACACGAAGTATTTCCGCCCGGCCAACCGCCAGTTGAACGAGGGCCTGACCCTCTCGACGACCGTTCGGCCCTGGAAGAACCTCGAGATCCGCGGCGAGTGGCGCCATCTGATCCGCGACACCACTTATCCCAATTCGGGCATCGTGCGCGCCCCGCTCACCCAGTTGCTGCCCACGGGCGCACGGGTCGACAACCAGAGCACGCGTTACCTGGCGGCCTTCCCGAACGTGAGTGCGTTGACCGACGGTCTCATCGATCTCACGAAGGCCGACACGCTCTTCGGTCCTTACTACGCTTTTGCGTTCAAGAACCTCAGCAAATCGGTCGTCGCCGAAGCCAAGCTGGCCGAGGGCCTCGGCCTGCAGGTGCGCTACGGTCACGACGCGCGCGTCAACAATGCACTGAGCCCAACGAACAACTCGATCTTTGCCCCGGGGGCGGCCGGCAACCTCTACGTGGATCCGGCCACCGGACAGGTCGGTACGAAGTGGGCGTTCAACATGAATTTCCCGGTGTTGAATCCCTTTCATACCGGAGCGCGCGGCTACCGCGCCGCGCTGGCCTACCAAAAGAATCTCGGGCGATGGGGCTCCCACCAGGCCAGCGCATTTTTCCAGGACATGCAGTCCTGGACGAACCAGGACCAGTGGAGATTCTACGAGGCTGACGCGTCCGGCAAAGCGCCCGTGAACCCGGCGCTGATCAGTGTGGCCGACTCCGGACGCATCCCGATTCCGTCGGTCTGGGTCCCTGTCAATCCCACCCGGATCGTGGGCGGTCAGAAATGGCCCTTCTCCTCGCTCACTCATCCCAACGGCAAGACCTACGTCTCGCAGCCGCTGATCTTCGCCGGCGCCGTCCCGCCCACGGCGGGCAATCCCCTCGGCCTCTCCGGTCCGATCAACCCGACCACCGGCGAGAGCACCGTGAATGGCTACAGTCACGAGGATGTCGACGAGCGCAGCCACGGCTTCAGCCTCTTCAGCGAATGGTGGAAAGGGCGCATCGACACCATGGTCGGCTACCGGTCCGAGGAGGCGGCCGGCCTCCGCACCAACACGGGTCTCAAGCGCGGTCCCATTTCCTACGACAGCCTGACGACCGGCGCCGTCATCGACACGCCGCTGCGCGGCGTGCGCCTCTCAGTCAACTACGCCACCAACGCCAAGATCAACTTCGACACCACCCGCGACATCTACAACCAGCCTCTTCCTCCCGGCAAAGGCGTGAGCAAGGACGTCGGCCTGAAGTTCGGGATGTGGGGGGACCGCGTTTCGGGCAATTTCAACTATTATCAGTCCGAAGCCCAGAACTTCACGGCCAACATCGGCAACCGGAATGACGTTGATCCCGAAGGCATCAACGGTCGCAACGGCGGGCCTTCCTACACCTTCAGCAAGACATCCGACGGCTACAACCTCTCGCTCTCCGCGCGTCCGACCCGAGGCTGGGAAATTCGCGTCAACTTCGCCACCGCCAACGGCAGCGAACGCACCGACGTCAACCTCCCGCAATTCTACAACGACCAGTTCAATACCACGACGGTCAACGGCCAGACCGTCGTCGGTGTTCGCGCTGCGGCGGGCGCTGCCGTCACACCCCTGCTCGTGCCCTCCGATCCGAGCAACCCGGCCTCGGCCCGGGTTCCTCTCTCCCTCGCGATGATGAAGGATCCGAACAGCCCCTACGTCGCGCAGCTCGACCTCGAGTCCGGCCAGATCCTCAACGCCGAACTGCTCGGCCTCCGCACTCCGGGCGTCGGCACAGCCGTCACCGGACTCCCACTGAGCGACCACCAACTCGGCTTCGTCTCGCCCTCCGGCGGCACCCTGATCGTCCGTCGCGCCGGCGAAAAAACCATCGGCTACGCCGAGCGCAGTTACAGTCTTATCAATCGCTACCAGTTCGACCAAGGGAGACTCCGCGGGCTCGTCGTCGGCCTCAGCAGCAGCCTGCGCGACAATCAGCGCGGCTACATGTTCACCGACGCCGCCGACGCGAACAAGCGGAAGATGTATTACTTTCCGGACCGCCTCCTGCACGATCTGTTCGCCGTCTATCGCTTCAAGCCTGTGGGCAAGTTTCGCCCCACGCTCCAGATCAACGTGTCGAACCTGCTGGACGCGAATGAAGTCGTCTACCTCGTCCGTTCGACCAACGGCACGCTCCGCTACGCCCAATGGCTCAACTCCCCGCGCAAGCTGGGCGTCACCACCACGGTGAGTTTTTGATCAGGCTGACCCAAATCCGATTTCCCGGGAAAATGCAGTTCCTGCCCGTCAACCGATGAAGCGCACCGTTACACTCCTTGCCACCCTGTGGCTGTGCCAGCGTTTGTCCGCGCAGGACGCGACGACCGTTCACGACGTCGTGGTCTACGGCGACTCGTCCGGTGCCGTGACCGCCGCCATCGCCGCCCAACGCGATGGGCGCTCCGTGATCCTCGTAAATCCCACGGGGTTCCTCGGCGGCATGAGCGCCAGCGGACTCGGCGCGAGCGATTTTCTCGGCCGCCGCCATACCTTCGGCGGCATCGCCTCCGAGTTCTACGACGCCATCGCCGCGGCCTACGGCGAGAGCTACATCCGCAGCTTCGAGCCGCACGTGGGGCTCCGGGTGTTCAAGAAAATGATCGCCGACGCCGGCGTGACCGTCGTGTTCAACGAGCAGCTCGACCGAACTCCGGGGAAGGGCGTGAAAATGGACGGCCAGCGCATCACCGCGTTCACCACGCTCAGCGGGAAAATCTATCGCGGCCGGATGTTCATCGATGCGACGTATGTCGGCGATCTGCTGGCGGCGGCCGGCGTGAGCTACACCGTCGGTCGCGAAGCGGAGAGCCAGTATGGCGAGGACATGGCTGGCGTGCGGCGCGGCGACACCAAGCCGCGCGTGCACTACACGCAGCGCGACAAGGATCACTTCATCAAAAACGTGGACCCGTACGTCACTCCCGGCCGGCCCGACAGCGGGTTGCTGCCGTATGTTTTCCACCTCCCGGGTCTGGCCAACGGCCAGGGCGACCGGAAAATCCAAGCCTACAACTACCGCGTTTGCCTGACGACCGACCCCGCACTCAGGATCCCGATCGAAAAACCCGCCGGCTACCGCGAGATCGATCACGAGTTGCTGCTCCGCAATTTTGAAGCCGGCGACGATCGTCTGCCCGCGTTGGTCGAGCCGCTCGCCGGCAAAGGCTCCAAAGTCGATTGGAACAACATGCACGCCGTCGGCTCCGATCTTCCCGGTGCCAACTGGGATTACCCGGAGGCCAGCTACGAACGCCGCCGCGAGATCGAGCACGAGCACGAAATCTACATCCGCGGCTTCCTCTGGACGCTCTCGCACAGCCCGCGCGTCCCAGCCGCCATCCGTGCCCGCGTCAGCGCCTACGGTTTGTCCAAGGATGAGTTTACGGACAACGGCGGCTGGCCGTGGATGATCTACATCCGCGAAGCCCGCCGCATGGTGACCGACTACGTGATGACGCAGCACGACTGCGAAGGAAAGCGCAGCGCCCCCGATCCGGTCGGCCTGGGCTCCTTCGGCATGGATTCCCATGTGGTGCAGCACTTCGTCACCGAGCAGGGGTACGCCCTGAGTGACGGCGTGATCTGGCGCGTGCCGCCCAAGCCGTACGGCATTTCCTACCGCTCGATCATTCCCCGCCAGGGTGAGTGCGAAAATCTTTTTTCGCCCATCTGCGTCGGCGCCACTCACGTCGCCCACGGCTCGATCCGCATGGAGCCGGTGTTCATGGCGCTCGGCCAAAGCGCCGCCACGGCCGCCGGCGTGGCCCTCGACAAAAACACCCGCGTGCAAGACGTCGCCTACCCGCTTCTCCGTGAGCGACTGCTCGCGGGGAAACAGATTCTTCACGCCGAATCGGCGGCCCCGGGTCCGGCCGCTAAATCCTCCGGCGGAAAAGCCCCGTGACGCCGCACGGCACTCCCGTGGCGAAGCCCTTTCTCCGACCCTCAACCCCATCCAACCCGCTGATTAAGACCCTCCGCCTCCTCGGCTTCACGCTGCCGATCGAGAAGGTGCCGATTCCGCTCGTCATGCTCACCCCGCAGTTCCTCGCGGACAGCGGCGGCGTCAAAGTCGAGGACGCGCTGCGCTACGTCAGCGGTGTCACCAACACCGGTCGCACCAGCAAGGGCGGCCGCCTCAACCGCATCCAGACTCCCTTCCGCAACACGGGCGAGGGCGGCAGTGTGTTCGCACGCGGCTTCGTGCCGATCCTGCGCGACTTCACCCTCGTGACGCCGCACGACGACTGGGATCACGAGGACAAGGGCTACACCCTGCGCCTGGTCCAGCACGTAGCTCCCAACACCACCCTGCTCGCGTCGTTCGGCAATTCGGAGATCGACGCCGTCCACTATTTCAACATCGGCCAGGGTCGCATCCAGGCGAACGCCCAAGGCCAGTTCGTCGTCGGCCCCGCCCGGATGATCGTGGAGCCGCGCAAGACGGATCACCGCGGCCTTTCGTTCAAGCTGCTGCACTCGCTCAAGCTCGGGAAATCCGAGCACAAGATCTCGGCGGGCTATCGCGATAACCGCGACACCAACTTCGGCTACGCCTATTTCGACCGCCGCGTCTTTTCCAACGTCGCGACGATCATCTCCGACAATTCCGGCCCCAAAGCCGTCTCCTTCCCCGGCGCGGCGCGCTCGGTTTTTAGCCTCAACGATCCGTTTGCGACCCCGATCACCGGGGTGGCCAGCGCGACCAACCCCGATCCGGTGCCCGTTCGCAGCGCCTACCTCACGGACTACGCGACGTTCCTCGACGGCCGTCTGAGCCTCCTCGCCGGCGCGCAACACATCGACATCCGCTCGCAGGGAAAAACCGCCACCTCGCCCCAGTTCGGCGCGACCTGCGAATTCGCCAAAGGCCATAACCTCTACGCGCTCACCTCGCATTCCTACCGCCCCAACAGTCCCGCCAGCACCGTGAATCCCTCGCTCGGCTTCCTCGATCCCGAGAAACGCTCCGGTCGCGAGATCGGCCTCAAGCTCAATCCCGCGGGGAGAAAGCTCTCGGGCAAGCTCGCGCTCTATCGCATCACCCGCGAAAACATCGTGCAGTTTCTCGGCGGCGTATTCACGCAGAACAACAACATCCCGAGCGGGGAGGAGATATCCAAGGGGCTCGACTCGACGTCGTCTACCCGCCCTTGCCCAATCTCTCGATCATGGCCGCGTATGCCTACACCGCCGCCTACGTGAGCAAGAACGTGATCACCACCGACGGAAACAGCCCCGACGAGAACCGCGACGGCATCCCCGACATCATCGGACTGCCGAAGGAAGGCGTCGCCAAACACGACGTGCGCCTCTGGGTGAGCTACGCCTTCGCGAAGAATACCCCGCGGCAGGGACTCTCCTTCGGCGGCGGCTACACGTGGCGCAAGGGCCCGATTCAGCAGTTCCCGACCTACATCCAGCGCTTCATTCGCGAGGAAAGTAATCCCGTCCGCATCGATCTGTTTGCGAGTTACCGGACGAAGCTGCTTGGCCGCGAGACCGGTTTCCGGGTGAACTGGCACAATGTCACCAACGCCGATTATCGCGATCGCCGCGGCTACTTCGTGGTCCCGTCCACCCTGCAGATGAGCGCCGAGACCCGCTTCTAAGCGCAGCCTTCCAACTCCGATTTCTCCAGTGAGCCTCCCCCCTCCCTCGGCACCACCCAACATTCTCTTCGTGATGACCGACCAGCAGCGGTTCGACACCATCGCTGCGCTGGGCTTTCCGCACGTCCGCACGCCCAATCTCGACCGGCTCGCCGCCCGCGGCGTCGCGCTCACGAACGCGTACACAACGTGTCCCGTCTGCGTGCCGGCGCGCTACTCGATCATGACCGGCTGCGAGCCGTCCAAGACCACCTGGCTCAGCAACTGGGCGCCGGGTGACCGCGTCAACGAGCGGTGCGGACCCTACCTGGCGGAGACGCTCGCGGCTCGCGGCTATCGCACGTGGGGGCTGGGCAAGTTCCACACCGAGCCCCGGCACGAGCCGCTCGGTTTCGAAACCCACGAGTACAGTGAGGAACTCTGGCCCACCGAGGCGGAGTTCCTTGGCGACCATTACGTGCGCTGGTTCCGCGCCCGCGCGCCCGAGCTCGCGCACATTGAACAGGTCCACGGCGAACGCAGCGACATGTACTACGTGCCCCAGCTGCGTCCCATGTCCGCCGCCCTGACCGTCGAATCATGGGTCACGGAGCGCGCCCTCGAGGAGCTCGGCCGGCCCGACGCGCGGCCCTACTTCGGTTACGTCTCGTTCGTCACCCCGCACCCGCCCATCGCACCCCCGGTGCCCTACAACCGGATGTACGACCCGGATGCGATCCCCGACCCGGTGCTCGGCGATCCTGCCATCGACGCGGCGGACGACTATCTCGCGTGGATGAATCACGCCGTTTACGCGGAAAGCATTTCGCCACTGCAGGCCCGGCAACTGCGCGCGCGCTACTACGGCTCCATCGCGTTCATCGACGCGTGCATCGGTCGCATTCTCGATGCCGTGAATGCGCGGCCGGATGCGGACAATACCCTCATCTGTTTCTACTCCGACCACGGCGACCACATGGGCGACCACCGCGCCTGGCAGAAGGAGAGTTTCTTCGAAGCGGCGTGCCGGGTGCCCTTTCTCGTCAGTTGGCCGGACCGGGTGCCCGCCGGCGGGCGTCATGCGGGACTCGCCGCGCTCACCGATCTCTTCGGACTCGCGACATCCGCGAGCGGCGTGCCTGAACTCCGCGACGGTCACGACCTGCTCGGCCTGCTGCGCGAATCGGCGCCCGCCCGGGAGTATCTCGTCGGCATGTTCGGCACGCCCGGCACGCGGCAGTTCAAATGCATGGTGCGGGGCGGAGACTGGAAGTACATCTGGCTCGCCAACGGCGGCCGCGAGCTGCTCTTCGATCTGGGCACCGATCCGGACGAGACGCGCAACCGGATGGCCGATTCCGGCACGCCCGTCTCCGCCCTGCGTGCCGAAGCGGTGCGTGTGCTCGCCACCCGTGCCTTCACGCAACCGGCGCTAGCGGAAGGTGCGCTCAAGGCGCTCGCCTTCGAACCGTTCCCGCGCGTGCGCATCAAGCAATTCGCCCGCGGCGTCACCGACTTCGGCCAGGGCGTGATGAACGCATGAGCGCGTCCGCCGCCAGCGATGCCGCGGCCGCCGCCCCCGTCCGGCTGGGGCTGGGCTCGCGCGTCGCTTACGGCGCGTCGGCGTTCGGCGAAAACCTGGCGATCAACTCGATCAACCAACTCGCGTTCGCCGTCTTCAACATCACGCTGCTGGTCAGCCCCGCCCTCGTCGGCGTCGCGCTCGCGCTGCCGCGGCTGCTCGACCTGTTTCTGGATCCGCTCGTCGGCGGCTGGAGCGACCGGCTGCGTTCGCGCTGGGGCCGGCGCAAGCCGTTCATTCTCGTCGGCGCCGTGCTCGCCGCCGCGGTGGCGACGGGCATGTGGTATTTTCCCGCGGGCCGCACGCCCACGTTCTACTTCTGGTGGCTCGCGATCGGCTCGGCGTCGATGGCGGTCGCTTACAGCCTGCTGATCGTGCCCTACGGCGCGCTCGGGCTCGAACTCGTCTCCGATTACCACGAGCGGACGCGGCTCATGGGCACAAAGTCCGTCCTGCACAAGGCTTCGGGCATCGTGAACCAGTGGCTGCTCAAATGGGTGCAGCTCGCGGGCGGCGGCAACCTCGTCGTCGGCGGCCGCCTGTGCGCGCCGATCGTCGGCGGGACGATTGCCGTGCTCGGCATCATCACCGTCTGGAAGACTCCCGAGCGCGCCGCGGCGGCCAGCGCGCCGGCGCCGCGCCGCGTTTCGCTCCTCGAAAGCTGGCGCATCACACTTGGGCGGATCGATTTTGTCCGCCTCTGCCTCGCGCAGATCCTCATCTTCGCGAGCCTGCTCGTCATCGATAACACCGGTTTTTATCTGAACGTATTCTACGTGAACGGCGGCAGCATGAGTGTCGGCGCGTGGATGAAGGGCTGGTATGGAACCGCGATGCAGGCCGGCGGCATGCTGGCGATTCCGTTCATCGTCCGGCTCTCGCGTCGCATCGGCAAAAAACAGACCCTGCTCCTCTGCACGGCGCTCCTCGGCGCCGGCGGCATCGCGAAGTGGTTCTGCTACGTGCCGGGTGCCGGCTGGTGGCTGCTGCTGCCTTCGGCGCTGATGGCGCCCGGCCTCGTCGCCGTGCTCGTGCTCATCCCGTCCATGACGGCCGACATCTGCGACCTTGACGCCGCCGAGAGCAGCGCGCGCCGCGAGGGCATGTATAACGCCGTGCTCGCCTGGGCCATCAAGGTCGCACTCTCCGGCTCGATCTTCCTGTCCGGCTGGGTGCTGTCGTTCACCGGCTGGGTCACCGACCTGAAGCAGAACCAGAGTGCCGAGACCTTTTTCACCATGCGCATCGTGTTCGCGGGCGGCACGGTCCTCTTCGCCGGCCTCGCGGCCTGGCTGATCGCCGGCTACCGCGTCACGCCCGAGTCCGTCGCGGCCGCGCAGGACCAGGTCGCCAACGCGGCAAAATTCCGCTCCGCTCCTTCACCTTGACCCCCGACCCCACCCCCTCGCGCTTGGTCTTTGTTCCGCGACGATTCGTCGCGTTGCTTTCGCTTCTCTCCGCCCCGCTCTTTGGCCAGGCCGTCGCTCCGCCTCCCGCCGCGTCGGCCTCCGCCAAGGATGATCCCGTCGTACTCTCGCCCTTCCAAGTCGGCGCCGACACCGAACGCGGCTACATGTCCACGGCCCTCCTCCAGGGCGGCCGCGGCAAGATCGACCTCGCCGACGTCGCGGGCCAGGTGCAGGTCTTCACCAAGGAATTCCTCGACGACATCGGCGCGACCACGACGGAGGAGGCATTCATGTTCTCCGCGACGACGCAGACCTACTTCGAAAACGTCAACGGCAGCGGCGACTCCCGCCCCGGCTCGCGCAACATCGCCGACGACTCGAGCAACTCCCGCGGCCTCGGGAACGTGGAGCGCACGCGGAATTATTTCCGCACCACGATCGAACCCGACTCCTACAACACGGATCGTTTCTCACTTGTGAGCGGCGCCAACGCCGTGCAGTTCGGCCTCGGCGGCGCCGCCGGCACGGCGGAGAGCACCTCCGCGCGCGCTAATCTCGCGCGCAATCGTCAGAAAATTTCCCTCCGCGCCGACAGCTACGGCACCGAGCGCGGCGTCTTCGACGTCAGCCAGATCATCCTCCCCGGGAAGCTCGCCGTGCGTGCCATCGCGCTGCGGGAGAAGAAGGAGTATTTCATCACGCCGGGCTACGATGACAACTACCGCGGCTTCGTCACGACCACGTGGCAACCGTTCAAACGCACCACCGTGCGCGTCGAGGGCGAATATCACCATCGTCGCGACGCGCGTCCGCCCACGACGATGGCCCGGGACAACGGCTACCTGCACTGGCTCGCTTCGCAGGCCGCCGGCAATCCGCAGGTCTATCTCAACCGCGCCGCGACCGCGCCCACCGCCGGTCGCCCCGCCGCGCCGACCTTCACGCTCGGGGACGGCACCACGCGCGCCTACGGCTTCAATGCCAAGAGCGCGCTCTTTGTCTTTCCGCAGAATACCGTGCCGTCGTTCGTGAATTTCCAGGACGTGCGCAACACCGTCACGGTAAACATCGCCGACGGCGCCAGCACCGCCGGCACCACGCAGACCCTCCTCGATCCCGGTCTGCCGTGGGACACCAACCCCGCCGGCTGGTCGCGCTACAATTTTCGCCGCAGCCGCAACGTCACCGCCACCCTCGAGCAGCGCATCGCGCACGCCACCTTCGCCGAGATCGGTTACTCCTATGAGTCCTACCGCAACCAGACCGCGCAGCTCTACGCCAACAACGCCTACGACGTCCATGTGGACATCAACCGTTTCCTCCCCGACGGCGTGACGCTAAATCCGCTGTACGGCCGCCCGTTCATGGAGTCCAACAACTCGACCGGCCAGGGCAACTGGGCCGACTTCACCGTGCACCAGGCCCGCGCCGTCGCCACGCACGAGCAGGACTTCACGCGCCACGCCGGCTGGACGCGCCACCTCGGTCTGCATCGTCTCGGCTTCTTCGCCAGCTACGAGGACTCCGTAACCTACACCCTCGCGCAACTCCGCAATCTCATCATCGGCCAGCCGAGCTTCCTCTCGCCCGCCGCGCGCGACAACCCGCTCCACGTCGAGCGCGCGATCTTCATGCGGCAATATCTCCCGGCCTTCGGGAGCACGAGCAACCCGCGCGCCTACGGCCTCGCTGCGCCCACGGCCTACGGGGATCTCATGGAAACCCTCTGGCTGACGACCGCGACCGGCGAGCGCTTCGGTGTCACCGCCTTCGAGAATCCAGTCGGCGGCGTCGGCACCGCGCCCTCGGCCAACCATCTCCAGCGGGGCTCGCTCGCGGGCAGCACCTCGAGCGTGTTTTT
Source organism: Opitutaceae bacterium (assembly GCA_040381375.1). Taxonomy (GTDB): domain Bacteria; phylum Verrucomicrobiota; class Verrucomicrobiia; order Opitutales; family Opitutaceae; genus ER46. The sequence continues at coordinate 3,153 of JBEIHL010000005.1, read as the reverse complement.
CAAGAACCATTTCGTCGCCAATGTCGGCGTCCGCTACGACCGCGTGCGCAATTCCAACTTCGGCGCCTTTCAGCCCATCCTCACCGACGGTCCCGTCACACCGCAGAATCCCCTTGGCACCGGCTTCCGCGCCTACGCCGACTTCCGCGAAAAGGAGCCGGCCTCCGTTTGGACGCCCTACCGCTCCGCCACGCGCGCCAACTACGGCTTCGTCGTCCGCCCGCCCTGGCTGAAGCAATGGCTTTCGCTCGGCTACGACTACTCGCGCAACTCCTCGCTCAACGAAGTCGCCGTCGTGCGCAACGTCGTCGGCGATGTCGTCGAGCCGCCCTACGGCGAGTCGCGCGAGTACTCGCTGCGCCTCCGCCTGCTCGGCGATCGCCTCGCCTTCAAGGTGAACTATTTCGAGACGCTCAATCGCAACATCACGCTCGGCGACTCCGGCCTCCGCCAGAATCTCATTAACTTCGAGCAGCGCCTCGCCGAGATCGACTCCCGCTACCCGATCAACCCGCTCTTCGCCGTCACGCGCAATCCTGCCGTCGGAGAGTTCCGCCTCCCCGGCGACCGCAGCAGCAAGGGCGTCGAACTCGACCTCACATGGAATCCCACGCGCAACTGGCGGATCTTCGCCAACGCCGGCCGCACCGACACCGAGATCGACGACCTCTCGACGCAGCCGTGGTGGGACTACCTCGACGCCAAGCTCTCCACCTGGCGGGCGTTCGGCGGCAGCTGGTCCGCGACACCTTTTGACAACACCCGCACCGTCGAGGAGGCTTGGAATGCCTTAATCCTGAATCCCGTCGAGGACGTGCGGGCCAGCCTCGGCAACGCCAGCAACAACTCCCAGACGTGGCGCTCGAACCTCGTCGCCACGCACAGCTTCACCGAGGGCCGGCTCAAAGGTGCCACCGCGTCCGTGAACTTCCGCTACCGCGGCCCGAGCATCGTCGGCTTCCCCAACAAGACCGACGCCCGCGGCCGCGTGCGCGTCGATCGCGACGCCCCTTACTACTCCGAGCGCTACCTGATCACGGGCCTGATGGCCAGTTACCGCTTCCGCGCCTTCGCCAATTCGGCGTGTCGCGTACAGCTCAACGTGAACAACGCTTTCAACTCGAGCCGCGTCTTCGTCACCCGGGTTTTCGCCAACGGCGTCCCGCGCAACTACGGCCGGCAGGCCGGACGTGAGTTCGTGCTGGCCCTGGACATCGAGCGATGAGCCGGGCCGCGGGCCTCACCGCCCCGGTTCCTTTCGGGTGTTTCGTGGGTTTCGTAGTCTAGTTATAGTTGCATTGGCTGAAAACAAATTCGCTTTGCGCGAGAGCACTCCAAACTCAATCTCCTGACCACGGCAACGGGCAGAACCCTTGCCCTGGGGTCCGAATTACCCCGCACGACTTGCCCGCTGGCGGGCCCTGACCTTTCCACCACGCCTTCCAAGACCAACCCTGACCAGAACCCGCACCATGCCAACCCCCACTCGACTCCTGCGTTGCTGCACGTCGTTCCTGCTCGCGCTTTCCCTCGGTCTTCTCACCCGCGCCGCCGAACCCACCGCCACGCTCTCCGGCACCGTCAGCAACTCCGCCACCGGCAATTTGCTACAGGGCGCCAAGGTCGACGTGCCGCAGCTCGCGCGTTCCGCCGTCGTCGATGAGACCGGCCGCTATGTCCTCCCCGATTTGCCCGCCGGCAGCCACGAACTCGTGGTCACGTACATCGGCCTCGACCCGGTCCGCCGCTCCGTAACCGTCGCCGCCGGTCAGCGCGTCACGCAGGATTTCGAACTCACGACCGCCATCTACAAGCTCGAGGCCTTCAAGGTCACCGGCGAGCGCGAGGGCGACGCCGCCGCGATCACCGCGGCGCGCAATGCCGAGAATCTCAAGAACGTCGCCGCGACCGACTCCTTCGGCAATCTGCCCAACATGAATGCCGGCGAGGTCGCGATCCGGCTGCCCGGCATCTACGGCGAGCTCGATGCGGGCGGCAATCTCTCGGGTTTCACCGTGCGCGGCATGGCGTCCGGCCTCAACCAGGTCACGATGGACGGCGGCCTGATGACCGGCCAGGGCGGCATGAACCGCTCGATTTTCGTGAACAACATCACGGGTGCGATGTTCGAGCAGGTCGAGTTGATCAAGGGCCACACGCCCGACAAGGGCGCCGACTCGCTCGGCGGCACGATCAACTTCAAGAGCCGCTCGCCGCTCTCGATGCGGGAGAAGCGCCGGATCACGTACACGCTTTCCGGACGGCTGGCGCCGTCGTTTACCCAGCAGATTCCGATTCGCGAGCAGCGCCGCCTCCACGGTCTCATCAACCTCGGTTACCAGGAGGTCTTCGACGTCTTCGGGGGCAGCCGCAACCTCGGCGTCTCCGTCACGCTCTTCAATAGCGAGACCGCGATCGGTTCCTTTTTCACCCAGCGCGATTTCCAAAACACCACCGCCCCGTCCGCCTTCCTCTGGAGCTACCTGACGAGCGATCTCTACAACCACCGCCGGCAGAAAAACATCACCGCGAAAGCCGACTACCGCCTCACGCCGTCGACCAAGCTCTCGTTCCTCGCGACCTACATCGACCACTCCGAAGTCTATCGGCGCCAATACAACGTCACCGCCACCACCAACCAGGTGGTTTTCGATCCCGCGCTCAATACGGCCGCCAACACCGGCGCCGGCATCGCGCCCGGCTACACCTCGCGGGTGACGACGGTGCGCCCCGTTCCCAACTCCGTGATCGATGTCGCGATGACGGGGCCGAACAACTTCTTCAACCGGCTTCGCCGGGCCGACTTCGGCGTCGAGCATCAGCAGGGCCCGTGGCAAATCGAGTTCAACGCCCGCTTCACCCAGACGCACATCAACATCGGCAACGGCGAGGGCGGCGTCCTCACCAACCGCATCAGCAACACCGGCTGGATTATCGACCGCACGCAGTCCGACCTATTCCCGCGCTTCCTGCCCAACGGCGGCCCGGATTTCACCAACCCCGCCAACTACCGCCCCACCGCCAACGGTCTCTCCAACCAGAACGACAAGCAGATCCACGAGGTGGCGGAGAGCCGGTTCGATGTGCGCTACAACCTGCCGATCACCGCGCCGATCTTCGTGAAGGCCGGCGTGCACTGGCGCGAGCAGGAGG
>JBEIHL010000004.1:0-17453 GCA_040381375.1 Opitutaceae bacterium | reverse complement strand
TGTAGGAGCGGCTTTACGCCGCGACCGATTTATCGGTCTCACGTCAGGTCGCGGCATAAAGCCGCTCCTACAGGGTTTGCGCCGGCCGCCGCGCGTTTGACAACGCCTGCGGCCGTTTTTGTTTTCCCCCCATTGAGCACTTCGAACGCTGTTTCTACCGGCCGGCTCGACAAATGGCTCTGGGCTGTGCGCATTTTCCGGACCCGGAGCCTGGCGAGCGATGCTTGTCGGGCGGGGAGTGTCGCGGTGAATGAAATTCCTGCTAAACCCGCGCGCGATGTGCGCCCCGGAGAGACCGTGACAGTGAAGCAAGGGCTGGTGCTGCGCACCTTCCGCGTCGTCGATGTGCCCCGTTCGCGGGTGGGGCCCAAGCTCGTCGCCGCTTTTTGCACCGACCTCACTCCGCCCTCTGAAATCTCGCGCGCAAAGGAGCAGTCCGTGCAGCATTTTCTCGCCCGGGAAAAAGGGAGCGGTCGGCCGACCAAGCGTGACCGGCGTTTGCTGGACGACCTTTTCCGCTGATCGGTGCGTTTATGGCCGGACGCGGCCGGACCCGAATTCCCTTGCTTATGCCGATCTCCCGTGCACGGTGCATCTCGCTTCGTTAGAGAGAAAGCGTTAGGTGACAGTTTCTGGTGAGTCGTTGGCTGAGCGTTTGGCTTAAGTGATGATTTCGAAACCCAATAGCGGGAACAGACTGGCAGCGGACGGTCGATCTACGAGACATCACAGATGAGTAATTCCAAACTATACGTCGGCAACCTGTCGTTCAAGACCACGGAAGACGAGCTCCGCTCCGCTTTCGGTCAGTTCGGTTCCGTTACCGATGTTTACGTCGCCATGGACAAGATGACCGGCCGCCCCCGCGGTTTTGCGTTCGTCACCATGGGCACGGCCGATGAGGCCAAGCAGGCCGCGGAAAAGATGAACGGCGTCGATCTCGGCGGCCGTCAGTTGACGGTCAATGAGGCCCGTCCGAAGGAAGAGCGCCCGGGTGGCGGCTTCGGCGGCGGCGGCGGTCGCGGCTTCGGCGGCGGCGGCGGCGGCGGTGGCCGTGGCGGTTACGGCGGCGGCGGTGGTGGTGGTGGCCGTGGCGATCGCGATCGCGGCGACCGTCGTTACTAAGTCATCCGTTTCCAACGAAACGATTTTCGAGGGACGAGGCTCCTCAGGAGCTTCGTCCCTTTTGCTTTGGCTGGAATCGAGAGTACCGTGCAGGGAGTCGCAAGCAGGGCCGTCGGGTCGCTTCGACTGCGTCAGACTTCTCCGTTCTCGCTCCCTTCTCCCTTCTCCCTGCTTCGCCGCGCCTCGCGCGGCTCGCTATGCCTTTCAAAGCACTGAACCTTTCCGAGTCCGTTCTCCGCGGCGTTCAAGCCGCCGGTTACACGGATCCGACTCCCATCCAGCTCCGGGCCATTCCCGTCGTCCTCAGCGGCGGCGACTTGATCGGCTCCGCGCAAACCGGCACCGGCAAGACGGCGGCCTTTGCGCTCCCGATTCTTTCCCGGCTCGCCGCCCACCGGCCCGGTCACAACCCGCGGGTGCTCGTGCTCGAGCCCACCCGCGAACTCGCGGCCCAGGTTGAGACGGCCTTTCGCGACTTTGCCCGCTTCACCGATATCCGCCCGGTCGCCATCTTCGGCGGCGTCGGCTACGGCTACCAGCGTCAGGAACTGAAGCGCGGCGTCGACATCATCGTCGCCACGCCCGGCCGCCTGATGGATTACCTGAAGGAAGGCACGATCAGCCTGCGTGACATCTCGATCCTCGTGCTCGACGAGGTCGACCGCATGCTCGACATGGGCTTCCTGCCCGTGGTGCGTGACATCATCGGCCGCTGCCCGAAAAACCGGCAGACCCTGTTCTTCTCCGCCACCGTGCCGCCTGAAATTCAGGCTGTGGCTTCCTTTGCTCTGCGCAACCCGGCGCGAGTGGAAGTGGGCGTCAACCGCTCGGTCAACGAGTCCGTGAAACACGCGGTGTATCCGGTGGCGTTTGATCAGAAGTTCGACCTACTGCTGGCGCTGCTGGAGAAAACGGATTTCGACAGCGTGCTGGTTTTTTCACGCACCAAACACGGTGCCGACAAAATCGCCCGCCGGCTCAAGACCGCCAACCACTCCGTCGCCGTGCTGCACGCGAACCGCTCGCAGAACCAGCGCATCGAGGCACTCGCCGGGTTCAAGTCCGGCAAGTACGAAGTGATGGTGGCGACCGACATCGCCGCCCGCGGCATCGACGTCGCCGGCGTGTCCCACGTCATCAACTACGACGTGCCGGAGAAACCCGAGGACTACGTGCACCGCATCGGCCGCACCGGCCGGGCGCAGGCCGTCGGTGACGCTTTCACGCTCGTCACGCCGGAAAATGCGCAGGACGTCCGCGACATCGAGCGCTTCATCGGCGCCAAGATCCCGGAGCTCCGGCTCGAAGGCTTCCCGTATAGGGCGCTCGCGCCGCGTCCGCCGCAGCCGCCGATGAACAAGCCCGCCGGCAGCCTGCCCGGCACCATTCGCCATCGCAGCGGCTTCCGCCGCTTCAAGAGCCGGCGCTGACCCGGCCCTCCCCGGCCAGGTGGCCCTGCTTCCGCCCCCTTTGTCATTCATGGGATGACAAACCCGCCCCGTCGCCGATTGTCGGCCACGGGGCTTTTTTTGTCATCTTATGGATGACGTGAACGCTTCGGTCCGGCAGGGTGGGGGACATATGGCCACGATTGCCGCTGTTCATAAACACCTCGCGGCGTTGCGCGCGTGCGAACGTTGTCCGCGCATGCACCGGCCGGCGGTGGTCGGCCGCCCGGCGCTGAGCCGCGTGGTGCTCGTCGGCCAGGCGCCGGGCGACAAGGAGCCGAAGCTCGGCCGGCCGTTTGCGTGGACGGCGGGTAAGACGCTCTTCAAGTGGTTCCACGGTGCGCTCGGCTGGACCGAGGACGAGGTGCGCGACCGAATTTATTTCGCCGCGGTGTGCCGGTGTTTCCCCGGCAAGCGGCCCGAGGGTGGCGACCGCGTGCCGGCGCCGGACGAGATCGAAAACTGCTCAGCTTGGATGGCGCGGGAGTTTGCGCTGCTGCGACCGCAGCTGGTGCTGCCAGTGGGAAAGCTGGCGATCTCCCAGTTCCTCGGTGAACGACCACTGATCGACACGATCGGGCGCAGCTTCACGATCACTTACCGCGGCCACGAAACAGAGTGCATCCCGCTGCCGCATCCGTCGGGCGCTTCGCCGTGGCACCGGATGGAGCCCGGGAAAACGCTCCTCGGGCGCGCGCTGAAACTCGTGGCGAAGCACCTGGACGTGCGCCAGTGAACAGGTCTCAGGGATCAAGGGCCAAGGCCAGACGCCGCAGGATGGAGAGCGGGTAATCTTGGAACTTGATCGTTGATCGCTCCCACGTTCGCGGCCCGGCCGCGTTCAATTTACCCGGTTCCACACCGGCTCGCCGAGGACGGCGGCGCGTGCGATTCGCGCCGAGGTGCTGCGCATCTCGACCATGCCCTCAGGGCTGCAGAACGCGGCGTGGCACGTGACGATCAGGTTCGGCGTCGCGGCTTCCTCCTTCGTGCGCAGCGGCTCCGCCTCGACCACGTCGAGACCGGCGCCGGCGAGATGATCGCGATGCAGCGCGGCGAGCACGGGCGCCTTCTGCACGATGTCGCCGCGGGCGGTGTTCACCAGGAACGAGCCCGGTTTCAGCAACGCGATCTCCCGCGCGCCGATCATGCCGCGGGTTTCGTTCGTCAGCGGACAGTGAATGGAAACGGTGTCCGCGCGCCGGAGCAATTCGTCGAGCGTGGCCACGCGTTCAATGCCGACGGCCTTGTGCGTGCCGCTCGGCACGTAGGGATCGTGGAAGACGACTTTGAATCCGAGGGCCTTCGCGCGCAGCGCCGTGGCGGTGCCGATGCGGCCGAGCCCGACGATGCCGAAGGTCTGCGTGCTGAGCCGGCGCATTTTCGCGGCGACGGTGATTTTCCAGCCGAGCCGTTTGGCTTCGGCGTCGAGCGGGAACAGTTGGCGATAGAGCGCGAGCGTGAGCGCGATGGCGTGGTCGGCCACTTCCTCGGTGCCGTAGTCGGGCACGTTGCACACCGGGATGCCGGCTTTCGCCGCGGCGGCGATGTCGACGGTGTCAAAGCCCACGCCGTTGCGAATGATCGCGCGACAGTGCGGCATGCGGGTGATGATCTCGGCGGTGATGAGCGGGCCGTGCCAGAGGATGAGCGCGTGGGCGTTGAGCACGGCGTCGGGAATCGGGGCGTTGAAATCGAGCCACACCGTCACGAGGTCGGCTGCGTCGCGCAGAAATGGCTGTTCCACGGTCGCTTCGTTGTCGGTGAACTTGAACTCCTTCGGGCAAAGGATGACGACCGTGGGGCGAGCGCTCATGGATTGGGTTGACCCTCGATTACACGGATGACACGGATGCCGGAAAGGCTTAACCGTGCTAACCGTGAAATCCGCGCTCCAAATCGCCCTTGTTCTCGCCGCCGCGATGTTGTCGCCGGTCCTCCACGCCCAACGCGAAAAACTGCCGCCCGAGGATCTGGCGTACGTCGAGAAGACCTGGCCGGAGGCGAAGAAGACGATGACCGGCATCCGGTATGTGGTCGTGAAGGCCGGCGAGGGCGACATGCCGAAGCCCGGCGACAAGGTGAACGTGCTCTACATCGGACGCCTGCTGGACGGAAAGATCTTCGACCAGGCCACCGACCCCGCGCAACCGTTCTCGTTTCGCGTGCGGCGCGAAGCGGTGATCGAGGGCTGGGATCAGATTCTCCAGCAAATGAAGCGGGGCGAAAAGCGGATCGTGATCATTCCCCCGGAGCTCGCCTACGGCACGCGTGGCCAGCCCCCGAAGATCGGCCGCAATGCGACATTGGTGTTTGAGATGGAGCTGTTGAGCTTTGGGAAGGAGTGAGGGAACGTTGAGCGCGGGTCCGACGGTAGGAGCGGCTTGACGCTGCGACGTCGGCGCCGCCGATGCCCGGTCCCGGCGTGAAGCCGCTATTACAACTTCGCCTGCCGCGCCGCCCGACGATGCGCGAGTAGGTTGTCCGCGGTATAGAGCGCCAGCGCGGCCCAGATGAAGCCGAAGCTGAGCATGCGTGCCTGGGAGAACGGCTCGTGGAAAACCCACAAGCCCAACCCCAGTTGCACGCTGGGCGCCAGATACTGCAGCAGGCCGAGGGTGGAGAGCCGGATCCGGCGGGCGCCGTACGCGAAGAGCAGGAGCGGTACGGCGGTGATCACGCCCGAACTCAAGATGAGCAGTTGAGTGTTCAGATCGGCCCGACCCATGGCGCCGGCGCCGGCGTGATGCTGCCAGAGCAGGAATCCGATCGCGAACGGAGAGAGCAAAAGCGTTTCAACCGTGAGCCCTGTCACCGCGGGCAGCGGCGAACGCTTGCGCATCAGGCTGTAGGCTCCCCACGTGCCGGCGAGCAGAAGGGCGATCCACGGCGGCCGGCCGGCCTGCACCACGAGCAGCCCGACGCCAAGCCCGGCCAGGGCGATGGCAAGCCACTGCGCCCGCCGCAACTGTTCATGCAACACGAAGCGCCCCGTCGCGACGTTGACCAGCGGAACGAGAAAATAGCCGAGGCTGGTTTCAATCACGTGTCCGGTATTGACGCCCCAGACGTAGCCCAGCCAGTTGCCGGTCAGAAGCAGCCCTCCGAAAGCATTGATCATGATCGACCGCCGGGTGCGAAAAGTCGCTGCGACCGGGCCGAAGCCGCGCTGAAACGCGACGATTCCGAGCATGAATGCCAGCGACCACAAGGTGCGGTGCGCGATGAGTTCGACCGCGTTGACGCCGGCCAAACGGGTCCAATAGAGCGGCACCAAGCCCCACAGGAAATAACACAGCGTCGCGGCGAGCGCGCCCCGGGCCGGTGACATGTCGTGGGCGGTCGAAGGAGTCACGTGCGACGGTCAGGCGGGGCGCAGGGACGCCAACGCCTTCGGTGCGGTGCCGGTACGTGCCCGGGTTCGGTGCACCCGAGACAGATTCGAAAGGATGGGTGGAATACCGGAACGGCCGGACGCTACGCGGGGGTGCGCTTACTTGGTTCCCGCCCGCGTGTAGCCATAGCGCTCACGAAACTCCGCCTCGGCCTTGGCCCGCGCCGCGTCGCCGCTCGAGCCCTGGGCGGTGAGCTCCGCAGTCCGTTTCTCGACCCAACGCTTGCGGAAGCTCTCCTCCACCTCAGCGGAAATCGCGGAGCTCTCCTTGGTGCGATTGGTTTTCTTGAATAAGAAACAACCGCTGGAAAGGAGAAGGGTGGATAGGCTTGCGGCCAGCAAGAGGGCTTTGGTCATGTTAAAATCGGGTTTAATCGTGGTATCGGCACGCCGTGACCGCGAGGGAAACTTTTTTGGTTTCGTGGTTGTGACGAAATGAGCGTTGGAACCTAAGCATGAGTCACGAGCCCAACGCATCGTCCGCTTCCCTCCGTTTGAAGCCCCGCCTGCTTGCGACGGATGGCTCCGGAGCGAGTTCCGCCATGGGGACTTCGGGCGGCGCCGACGTGGACGTGGTACGCCCCGGTTTGTCCGCGACCGGCGAGCCCGGCTCAGCGCTCGGTCCTGCGCCGGAAGACGCTGCCGCACCGAAGGTTCGGCTGCGCCCGAAACTGCAGCCCGCGGACGTCGCCGCCGTGCCGGCCGCCCGCTCGGTTACGGCGCCGACGAGCCCGCCGACGCTTTTTGTCGTGGATCCGCCGGCAGCGCCGACCACCCTGGCCTCAACGCCTTCGGCCACGCCTTTCACCTCGCCCCCGGCGGTGGTGGGTGACCCCGGGAAATTCAAACTGAAGCCCAAGACGCCGGTGACAGCTTCAGCGGCGGTGGTGGCGGGGAGCGCAACGGTTCCCCCGCTCTTTCTGCCCGACGACTTGCCGGCAACGGCGCCTGGGCAGGAGTCGCCGGCCGCGGCGGACCCTCTTTCCGCGGTCGGGACCTCAGCGTCACGTCCCGCGCTCGATCCTTCCGGGCGCTCTGGCAAGTCGATGCCACCCAAGCTGATTCCACATATCAAGGTCAGCTCGGCGCCTATCTTGCCCGAGGAGGAAATCGTCGTGCCGATAGAGGGGAATTCGAGCGGTGGCCTAAAGAAGGTTCTGGGCGTCCTCGTGGCGCTGGCGGTCGTGGGCGCTGGCGCCTACGTGGGCTGGCCCCACCTCCCGGCGGAAATCTCGGTTGCAGGATTCACGGTGCGCACGAAACCGGGTCTGACGATCACCAAGGCCAAGCCAACGACGCCGAACTCCACGCTCACGCCTTCCGAGTCGTTGAACAAGCTCGCCCAATGGCCCGCCAACGCGATCAACAAGGCTCAGGATGCACTCGCGGCCCGGCGGGCCAGCGGACAGGACCGCGTGGATGCCGCGGCCAACGGAGATGATTTGCCGGGGAAGGCCTTCGGCGTGCTCTCGGCCGCGCCGATCAAGCCCGCGACGGCCGGGACCGCTGCCCTGACCACGGCCACGTCGGTAACGACGGTTGCTCCGGGGTTGTCCGCCACCATGCCCGTCGAGGCCGCCCCCGAATCCACTCCGGAGTTCCGCGCTTTCATCGTCAATGCGCGCGTCAGCGGCGTGTTCCAGGGCAATCCGGCCCGTGCCGTGATCAACGGCCGTTTGGTTCGCGCTGGGGAAGTGGTCGACGCGGGTATCGGGATCACGTTCGATGGACTCGACTCCGAGCGGCGCAATCTCGTGTTCAAGGACAAGTCTGGCGCGATCGTGGCGCGACGCTTCTGACCCGGATTGCAGCCTGCCTCGCCCGTCGGCCGCCATCCCGGCCATCGGTCGAAGGGATGAATTGAATTGGCCGGAGAGGATGCGGGCCGGCTCACCGCAACGCTTCGCGTATCCCGCGCAGCACGACGGGATCGGTGGCGATGCCCACGACGCCATTCACGACGAACTGGATGCCGATGCACAGGATGAGAAACCCCATCACTTTCGAGAGCGCGTTCATGCCGTTGGCCCCGATGATGTGCACCACGCGCTCCGACAGCCGCAGCGAGTAGTACGTGATCACGGCGACAATCAGGATCCCGAGAATGATCGCGACATAGTCGAACCACTGCTTCGCCAGCGACGTGAAGCCGACGGTGACGGCGATGGAACCCGGGCCGCTCAACATCGGCATCGCGAGCGGGGAAAAGGAAACGTCGCGCTTCGCCCGGGCCGCCGCCTCGTCCGGACCGCTCCCGGGCTTCCCGGGCGAACCCATCAGCATCCCGAATCCAATGCCGGCCACCAGCAGGCCGCCGGCGATCCGCAGCCCGGGAATCGAGATGCCGAAAAATCCCATGATGAACGTGCCGCCGATCAGGAATCCCACCAGGATCGCGACCATGTAGAGACATGCCTTTTGCAACTGCTGCAGTCGCCGCGCCGGTGAGTCGCCGTCCGTGATCGCGAGGAAGGTCGGCGCCGCGGCGAGCGGGTTGATCAGCGGCAGCAGCGCGATCACGGTGCCGAGGATCAGTTCCCAGAAGTGACGGACGTCTTGCATGGAGGTTCCCGGGTCCGCATCAGCCGGACGCCGGCACACTCAGCAAAGCGCGTCCCGGCCCGGCCGCAATGGCTTACCAGACGTCCACCGGGCCCTTGGGCACCGGGATGGCGTCGCGGGCCAAGCTCGCCGGATCGTCGGGGTCCCGCATGAACGACGCCACGAGCGGGGACGGCGCGTACTTCGGGAGTAGCTCGCCCCGGTCGTCGCAGAACGGACGTCGCCACTCGAGAAACTCGGCCACGGCGGCGTCGAAGTCCGCCCGCGTCCTGATTTCCAGGATACGCCGCTTGAACGGCTTCGCCGGCCCGAAACGCTTGGCGTACCACGGCGCCACGCGGCGGAATAGCCGGGCACCGTGCTCTTCGCCGAAGAACTCGATGTACCGCTCGAAATGCCGCCGCAGCACGCGCAGCCGCTCGGCGAGGTCGGGTTCCGGCAGCAACTCGCCGGACCGCAGCAGATGCGCCGTGCGCCGGAAAATCCACGGGTCGTAGAACGCGCCGCGGCCGATGCTCACCCCCGAGCAGCCCGTCGCTTCGAGCATGTGCTTCGCGGCGCCGGGCGTGGTGACGTCGCCGTTGCCGATGACGGGGATGGACCGCACTGCGGCGACCACCGCGCGGATGCCCGCGAGGTTCACCGTGCCGGAAAAGCCCTGGGCGCGCGTCCGCCCGTGCACGAAGATCGCGGCCACGCCGACGTCCTCGAGCACGCGCGCGAGATCGGGCGCGGTCAGGTTGTCGTCGTCCCAGCCGAGCCGCATCTTCGCGGTCACGGGAATCCTCACCGCTTCGATCATGCCCCGCACCAGCGCCGCGGTCTTGGTCAGTTCCGTCATCATCGCGGATCCGCCGCCGATTTTGACCACTTTTTTCACCGGGCAGCCCATGTTGATGTCGACCGATTCGGCGCCGATTTCCTGGCAAACCACGGCCGCGTCGCGCATCTCCTCCGGCACGCTGCCGAAGAGCTGGATCGCGAGCGGCCGGTCCTCGCGCGAGGACGCCACCAGCCGGAGCGCGGTCGGGTTGCGCTCGAGCAGTGAGCGGGCGTTCACCAAGTCCGTCGTAGCCCACGCCAGGCCACCGAGTTCCCGCACGGTGACGCGCATGGGCAGATTGGTGTATCCGGCAAGCGGAGACAGAAAGAGGTTCGAGGAGAGTTCGTAGGGTCCGAGTCGCACGCGGGTCACAGTGAGGCGGCATCGGTCGCGCCGGGCAAGTTCCCCGGCGGGCCCGGACTTTGCTCGCCACCGCCTCTCGGGGAATTCCCGACGAAAAATGCCGGGGTTTCCGGATTTGCGGGCCGGGGGCGGCTGACGTTTGCTTTCACTCCGCACTGCAACGGTCCGCAGGTATCAAGACGGTCCGAAGCGTCGTGGCGCCGCCTGCGGCCAGGCTGATCGTTTTTCCACACTTTCGATGCATCTACTCCATCTCGAGGATTCCGCGGACGACGCGGAGCTGATCGCCCGCCTGATTCGGCGCGAATGGCCCGCGTGCGAAATCCGGCTGGCCACGACGGCGGCGGAGTACCGGACGGCGCTCGAGCACGGCGGGTTCGACCTGGTCATTTCGGATTACTCGCTGCCCGAATTCGACGGCCTGGCGGCGTTGGCGATGGCGCGGGCCCGGTTTCCCGAGACTCCCTTCCTTTTCCTTTCCGGCACGATTGGCGAGGAGCGTGCGGTCGAGGCGCTGAAGCGGGGGGCGACCGACTACATCCTGAAGGAGCAGCCGACGCGGCTGATTCCCGCGATCCGACAGGCGTTCGCGCTGCTCGTCGAGGCGGACCGGCGCCGGCGTACCGAAGCCGCCCTGCGGGAGAACGAGGAGCGATTCCGCCAGATCACCGAGAACGTCGTCGAGATGATCGCGTTGATCGACCTGAACCGGGGTCGGATCTACGCGAACCCCGCCTACCGCGACCTGCTCGGCGATGCCGCGGTGCTGCCGGGCGTGGACGCGTTTGGAGAGGTGCATCCCGACGACCGGGAGCGGGCGCACGCGGCTTTTGCGCAGGCGATCCGGACCGGAGTGACCCAGCGCTGCGAATACCGCCTCCTCGTGCCCGACGGCAGCCTGCGCGAGATCGAGTCCCACGCGAGCGTGCTGCGCGATTCCGGCGCCCGGGTCGTCCATGTGCTGCTCGTCTCCCGCGACGTCACCGCCCGGCGCGAAGCCGAGGCGCGGCTGCGGGAGCAGGCGTCGCTGCTCGACCGCGCGCGCGACGCCATCATCGCGACCGATCTCGAGCACCGCATCGCCTATTGGAACGCGAGCGCGGAGCGCCTCTACGGCTGGAAGGCGGGCGAGGTGTTCGGCCACCGGCTCGACACGCTCGAGCTCGGCTACGATCCCACGCGCTTTGCGGTGGCGCGGGCGCAACTGCTGGCCACGGGCGAGTGGCGCGGCGACTTTCGGCTGCGGACCAAGTTGGGCGAGACCGTGCTCGTCGAGAGCACGTGGAGCCTCGTGGTCGCAAGCGACGGCCGCCCGCGGTCGATCCTGTACATCGACACCGATGTGACCGAGCGGAAGAAACTCGAGACGCAACTGCTGCGCGCCCAGCGGATGGAAAGCATCGGCACGCTCGCCGGTGGCGTGGCCCATGATCTCAACAATGTCCTGACGCCGATCCTGCTCGCGATCGAGCTGCTCGCCGGCAAGGCGACGTCCGATGAGGACCGCCGGCTGATCGAGAAAACCAAGGCGAGCGCCACGCACGGCGCGGCCCTCGTGCAGCAGTTGCTCGCGTTTGCCCGCGGCGCGGATGCCCGGCGCACGCGGCTCGATCCGGCCGCCGCGCTCGCGGACCTGGGCCCGCTCATCCAGCAAAGCCTGCCGACTCCGATCCTCCTTTCGATCTCCACCGGAGCGCGCATCTGGCCGATCCAGGCCGACGCGACGCAGTTCAATCAGGTGCTCATCAATCTTTGCCTCAACGCGCGGGACGCGATGCCGCACGGGGGCTGGCTCGAGATTGCGACCCGGAATGCCACGGTGGACGGAGCGCTCGCCGCGGCGACGCCCGGCACGCGGCCCGGACCGTTCGTGTGCATCTCCGTGATCGACTCCGGCACGGGCATCCCGCCCTCGGTGATCGACAAGATCTTCGATCCGTTCTTCACCACGAAAGCCGCAGGCAAGGGCACCGGACTCGGGCTCTCGATGGTCGCCGGCATCATGAAGAGCCACGGCGGCTTCGTGCAGGTCGAGAGCGACCCCGGCCACGGTTCGAAATTCCATCTGTACTTTCCCGCGTTTCCCGCGCCCAACCCCAGCGACGGGCTGTCCGCCGGTGCGGGGGTGGCGCGGGGCGAGGGCCAGGGGATCCTGCTCGTCGACGACGAACCTGTGGTGCGAGATACCCTGCAACTGCTCCTGGAACGGGCCGGTTACCGCGTGTTTCCCGCCAGCGACGGCGCCTCGGGGCTCGCGACGTTTGAACGCGCGGAGCACGAGATCGCGCTGGTGATCTCGGACATGATGTTGCCCGACCTGGTGGGCACACAGGTCTTGCGGGCGATTCGGGAGCGCAGCCCCTCGATTCCGGTGATCGCGATCAGCGGCATGATGGACTCGGGCGACTTCGACGAACTGCTCGAATTGCGGCCCGCGGTCCAGTGCCTCGCGAAGCCGCTTTCTCCGTCGAACCTGCTTGCTGCGGTCCGGCGCGGACTCGCCGCGGCGGCACCCACCGCCGCCGGCTGAACCGCCCTCAGCCCCGGCCGAGCGCCACCTTCATCCGTCGAATGGCCTCAACGAGCGTGGCGCGCGGGCAGCCGAAATTCAGCCGCACGTGCGAACCCTTGGCGGCGCCGAACATCGCGCCGTCGCTCAGGCCCACGCCATGCTGCTCAAAGTGGGCGGTCGGGTTGCCGAGTCCGAGGGCGGACACGTTCATCCACAGCAGATAGGTCGCCTCGACCGGCGCCTCGACGCGCACGCCGGGGAGCTCGCGCGCGATCGCATCGAGCAGGTAATCGCGATTGCCCCGCAGATGGGAGAGCAGCGCCTGCCGCCAGGGCTCGCAGTCGCGGTACGCGGCCTCGCAGGCGGTGAAGCCGAGGCACGTGACCTCGGCCACGATGCCGGCGGTCGCCCGGAGGAAGCGCGCGCGACGCATGCTGTCGGGGATGATCGCGATCGAGGTGCCCAGCCCCGGCACGTTGTACGTCTTGCTCGGCGCCATCAACGTCACGGTGCGCGCGGCGATCTCCGGGGAAAGCAGCGCGGTGGGCACGTGCGGCAGCGACGGATCGAGGATGAGGTCGCAATGGATCTCGTCGGAGCAGAGGACGAGGTTGTGCCGGGCGCAGAACTCGGCGAGCCGCGCGAGCTCCTCGCGCCGCCAGACGCGGGCGAGGGGGTTGTGCGGATTGCAGAGGTAGAAGAGCCGCGTGCGCGGCGTCACGGCCCGCTCAAGCGCGTCCCAATCGATGCCCCAGCGGTCGCCGGCGGCAGAGCGCTCCAGTATCCAGGGAACGGTGACAGACCCGCGGGCGCTGTGCTTCGGGGCCGACATGAACGGCGGGTAGACCGGCGCCAGCGTGAGCACCTCGTCCCCTGGCTCGGCGAACGCCTGGGCGGTGACGTTGAGGCCGACCACGAGACCCGGTAGCCAGACGATCCACGCCGGCTCGATCTTCCAGCCGTACCGCTGTTCCATCGCGTGGACGATGGCGTCGACGGTCGACGGCACCGGCCGCGCGTAGCCGAAGACGCCGTGATCCACCCGTTGGTGAAGCGCCTCGATGATGGCGGGAGCCGACTTGAAATCCATGTCGGCGACCCAGAGCGGCAGCACGTCGCGGCCGGCGTACTTCTGCCACTTCTGCGAGTCGGTGCCGCGGCGTTCGGGCACGTGTTCGAAATCGAATGCACTCATCGAACTGGCAGCGAAACACGGATGCCCGGGCGGGCACCACCCTTTTGCGTGTGTTACGGGCGACTCTCGAGTCTCGCGCGGCAAATGGGGGCCGCGACCCGCCCTCGGGAGTCGGCCCGCGCCGTTCTTTCCCCCCCGGTGGCACAGGGCGCGCCGAAACTTCCCACCCCGGATCGCCCGGCGGGTTGCAAGAGCCGCGACGACCGCGTTTTGCGCGCGGCTGGCGACTGGTGCGGCCTATGCAAAGAGGGTCGCACTGAGACGGTTCAAACCAACCGAATCCTAAACCAAACCATATCGCACCATGAGACTCGTTCGTTACACCTATCCTTCGTTCCGCAGTCTGGCGCCCTCGTTGGGCGCGCTGCAGCGTTCACCTTGGTCCGGCCTCGAATCTGAAATCGACCGGCTGTTTTCGACCGCCCTGACCGATTTCGGCGGCGCCAGTCCGACCCGCTTCCCCGTCGATCTCTACGAGGACAAGGCCAACACCTACGTCCGCGCTGAGCTTCCGGGAGTCAGCCGGGAAGATATCAACGTCGAGATGACCGACGGCTATCTGACCCTCACCGCCGCGCGGAAATCCGTCGGCGCCGATGGCCAGCCGGGCGAGTCGTTCTCCTTCAGCCGCGCCATCAGCGTCGCCGAGGACGTGCAGACCGATCAGGTCAGCGCCAACTACGAGAATGGCGTGCTCACCGTCACGCTCCCCAAGCGCGAAGAGGCCAAGCCGAAGAAGGTCAGCATCGCGGTGAAGTAACCCCGGCCGATTCATCCTCACTCTGAAACTCAAACTCCCTGCCACTACCATGTCTCTCTTCAATACGCTCATTCCGTCGGCTCGGCCGACGCCTTCCGCCGCTGGTCAGGATCGACCGGCTGACCTTGCTCACACCGTGAAGCCGGTCTTCGAACTCAAGGAAACGCCGGACGCGTTTGGTGCCACCGTGTACCTGCCGGGCGTCGCCAAGGACGGGCTCGAAATCACGGCCGAGGAAGGCCAGGTCCGCATCGTCGGCCGTCGGGCGTGGAAGCAACCCGAGGGCTGGACGGCGTTGCATCGCGAAAGTGCGGATGCGCCGTACGAACTCGTCCTCGCGCATGAGAACGCGATCGACGTCGACAAGATTGCCGCCGAAATCCGCGACGGCGTTCTGCGGGTCTCGCTGCCCAAGCACGAGGCGCTCAAACCGCGGAAGATTGCGGTGAACTGAAGCGAGCCGGGACTCGCTTCCTCGCCGCGTGATCGGCGGAGGTCAGGGTAGGATCCAACCGCCGGGTGCTGCTCGTCAGCCCCGGCGTTTTATTTGGTAGGGGTACGGTTTTGCGCTACGGCCGGGCGATGCATAAGGCCCTGGGAGCGCCGAGCTCCAGCTCGGCATCAGTGCGTCCCGGAGCCGGGCGGGAGGCCGGCGCTCCCAGGTCGAGCGGTATGCGTTTTTGAGACGTACCATTACCTTTTATTTTGCGCGGTAGTTGCCGCCCGCCGAGGATGGGAGGATGACGCCATCGGCGACTCCGGAAGAAAGCGCGGCGGCGGCACCCGCGGTGACCGGCGCGGTTTTGTTCTTCGACGGCGAGTGCGGACTTTGCCAGCGGCTGGTGCGACTGCTCCTCCGCCTCGATCGCGGCGCGCAGCTCCGGTATGCGGCGTTACAGAGTCCCGTGGCCCAGGCCTACCTGCGGCGCCACGGGTTGCCGGTCGCCGACTTCGACTCCCTGATCTTCGTGCCGGACTGGAGCCGTCGCGATCGGCCGGAGTTTCTGGTTCGAACCGCCGGCGCGGTGGCCGCCCTGCGCGTTACGGGCGGCGGTCCGGCCCGGTTTGCCGCCGGTTTGCTGGGACTCATGCCGGAGCCGCTCCGGGATGCCGGGTACCGCGGCGTGGCGCGCGGCCGGCATTGGGTGTTTGGTGAGTGGCATGATCGCCCGCTGGCCCGGGCAGAGTGGGCGGAACGGTTTCTTCGCTAGCTGGCATTCAGCGCGGTCGGCCGGCCCGGCGGGCGGTCTTTGCCGTTGACGCCTTCGGGCCGCAAAAATGCATTGGCTTTTTGTCCATGCTGACCATTGCCGCGACCCTCGTTTCCCAGCCTCAGACCGCGTGGGAGTGGTTCGTAGCAATCTTCTATATCGTCTGGATCGACATCGTCCTGGCGGGCGACAACGCCGTCGTCATCGCGCTCGCGGTGCGCAGCCTGCCGCCGCAGCAGCGCAAGATGGGTATTCTGCTGGGAGCGGGCGCCGCGGTGATGTTACGGGCTTCGCTGACGGCGGTGACGACGCAGCTCCTGCTGGTCCCTTACCTGAAACTGATCGGTGGCGTGCTCATCCTGTGGATTGCATTCAAGCTGCTGCGGCAGGGCGACGCGGAGGAAGGCGAGGGCGCGGGCGCGACCAGCCTCTGGGGTGCGGTGTGGATGATCCTGGTGGCCGACGTCACGATGTCGCTCGACAATGTCATGGCGGTCGGTGGCGCCGCGCGCGGCAGCTTCGCGCTGATCCTGTTCGGTCTCGCCCTCAGCATCCCGTTGGTGGTTTTCGGCAGCAATCTCATCTCCCGGCTGATGTCCCGCTATCAGGTGATCGTGTTCGTCGGGGCGGCGATTCTCGGCAAGGTGGCGGGCGAGATGATCCTGACCGATCGCGTGATTTCGGATCCGTTGGTGCCGTGGTGGTCGGGCCTCGTCGGCGCGGTGGACGCGATGAAGTCCTACACCTGGTTCCGCTACGGCGTGGAGGCGGTATTCGTTGTCGCGATCTTCCTCCATGGCTGGACCCATCGCCGGCGGCACCAAGCCGCCGATGAAGCGTCCGCCTGAGGGCGGCCGGCCGGTCCGGGAGCGCGGTTTCGCCGCAGGAAACGGGCTTTGACATCGCGGTGACCCGGCCATGATGGCGCGATCGATATGCCGCGACTTTTTCCTGGTTTGATCTTCGCGCTCGCCGCTGCGCTGTCCGCGTCGTGTATCTTCGCTGCGGATGCGCCGGCGGAGTCCGCCCCGAGCCCGGCCGCCGGTTCCCCGGCTGAAACCGCCCGGCAGCAACTGGCGACCACCGCCGGTGCCGTGGTCGCGAGCAGGGCCGCGGAGGAACCCAAGGCTCCGGATCTTCTCGAGAATCTCGTCGACCTCGTTCTCTCCCTGTTCGACGTCCGCTCGAGCGGGAACACGGTGACGCACTACGTCATCAGCTCGGTCCTGTTGATCGTCGCGTTGCTCGCGCGGCGGATCGTGACGCTGCTGATCTTCCCATTGCTGCGCCGGCTGGCGGCGAAAACCGCCACGACGCTCGACGACAAGTTGTTTCCCGCCCTCGAGTCGCCCGCGGCGGCGTTCGTCATGGTGGTCGGCATCTTTGCGTCGCTGCAGGTCCTGAAGCTGCCCCCGGAACTCGACGCCCATTTGCCGGCCGGATCGAAGGTGGCGTTCTCGCTCGTGATTTTCTGGGCGCTATGGCGCGCGCTCGCCGCCGTGCTCGAGCATCTCGCCGAGCTCGCCCGAGCCCGCTCCTCCACGGCCGCGGCGTTCATGCCGTGGATCAAGAAGAGCGTCCTGACCGTCTTCATGGTGCTCGGCGCGCTGCTGCTGGTCGAAAGCCTCGGGTACAACGTGAAGGCGATCCTCGCCGGCCTGGGCATCGGCGGTCTGGCTTTCGCCCTCGCGGCGCAGGATACGCTGGCGAACATCTTCGGCGCGATCGTCGTCGCCGTCGACCAGCCTTTCCGGATCGGCGAGACGGTGCGCATCGGCGGGAACGTCGGCATGGTCGAGGACATCGGGCTGCGCTCCACTCGCATCCGGCTGGTCGACAAGTCGCTGATGGTGATTCCCAACAAGACCGTCGCGGCGGAGACGATCACCAACCTCTCCCGGTTCACTCGGCGCCGGGTCGAGCAAGTCATCGGACTCACCTATGACACGACCCCGGCGCAGTTGGAGGAATTGGTGCTGGCAATCCACCGCATCATCAGCTCCCAGCCTGAAGTCGACGCGGAGAGCGTCCAGGCCTACTTTCGCGACTTCAGCGCGTCG
>JBEIHL010000003.1:0-17626 GCA_040381375.1 Opitutaceae bacterium | reverse complement strand
CGCGGGAAATTCTTCCACATTGATTGGCCGGAAAAGGGCCGGCCGCAGATCGAGGCGTAAGGATCCACCCACCGCAGCACGTGCGGTGCGGCACGTGTCCTCTTCGAGGCGCGGCCCCACAGCCGCGCCTTTTTCGCGGTCGTCAGGCGACGTGTTTTGCATCCATAACCTCGAAACTCGACGGCCGCCTCCCCTGACAAGTCACTTGAAACCTGAGTCTGGGACGCCGCGTGCTCCATCCGCGGCGCCAAGGATGCCGGGAAATACCAGGACTACATTCTCCCGCTCATCTTCACGAAGCGCCTCTGCGATGGCTGCGGGACGATGCGGCGGTCGACGCGCTGCTGTTTCCCCTGCGCGACACGCTCGCGCTGCTGCGGGCGTGGCCCGACGCGGCGAAAAGAGCCGCTGCGCCCCAAGGCTCCGCAGGCTGGGCCGCCCACCTGCGTTACAACACGCCTCTCCGCACCACCGAGGTGTTGTTCACCGACCGCTCCCTGAAGGATGCTGTTTTGCTGCGTCCCAACTATAGTCGCATAGTCCTGATCTGCTCAGGGGCGCGAGCATCCCGCTGGCCCGTCGGATGAATGATCTGAGTAACGCCTTTCCGTTCCAGTCGTCTCGCTGCCCACGTGTCATGCCCAAACCAAGTCCCACCCCGCCGTGCTCTGGTTGCGCTCCTGCCACCCTGGGTGATGCGCGTGGAATGCGCGCTGGGGGAAGGTACGAAAAACCCCGCCATTCTCGCCGAAGGCTTTGACCTGCGCGAACGGTTGATCGAAACTCGTGGTCCCCGTCGCTCAGCCCGGCTTCCTGCCCTTTCCGCCCAAACTCCTGTGTCGCTCCCTGTCCATTTTTCGCGTGCCGCGGCCTTGCCGGCGGCATTTTTTACCCTGTTCGTCGTTGGACTGCTTTTGGCCGGCTGCAGCAAGCCGGCCGAACCCGCTGCCGCGGGGAGCAGTCCGGCCGCGAAGTCGGGCGCCGTTCCCAACCCGGCGACGGTGGCCCGCCGGGCCGCCGAGGCGGAAAAGGAGAAGGCGCGCAATTCGGCCGCCGAGATGGTCCCGGTCGAGACCGCCTTGGTGACTCGCGGGGAAATTTCCGCCTTCCTGAGCTTCAACTCCACGCTCGAGACCGAGTCGGTGGTCGACATTTATCCGCAAACCACGGGTCAGGTCGAGGCGTTGTTCGTCGAGGAGGGCAAGGTGGTGAAAGAGGGCGAGCCGCTGTTGAAAATCGACGACCGCGAACTGCGCGTGGATGCGGACGAGGCGAACGGCAACTATGAGCACCTGAAGCGGAACTACGCGCGCTCGGAGGACCTCTACCAGCGCAACCTGATCAACAAGCAGGACTACGAGACGCAGACCTATCAACTCGAGCAGGCCCGGCTCCGACTCGAGCGGTCGAAGATCCGGCTCGCCTATGCGACGGTCCGGGCACCCTTTGCCGGCGTCATTTCCGCCCGCGAGGTGCAAGTCGGCGCCCGGGTGGCCGGTGGCACCAAGGTGCTTTCGATGGTGAAGCTCGATGATCTCGTCGCCCGCGTGTTCGTTCCCGGCCGCTACCTGCCGGTCGTGGCTGAGAATCAGCCCGCCGTGGTCACGTCGGAATTTCTGCCGAACAAGACGTTCACGGGCTGGGTCAAGCGGATCAGCCCCGTCATCGACCCGAAGAGCGGCACGTTCAAGGTGACGGTCGGGGTTCGTGGCGACAAACCGAGCGATCTTCCGCCCGGGCTTTTCGTGGGGGTGCGCGTGATCACCGACACCCGCACCAGTGCCGTGCTGATCCCGAAACGGGCGGTCATTTACGAAGGCGGTGAACGCTACGTGTACGCGGTGGTGAACGACCGCGCGGTGAAAAAGAAGCTCACGGTCGGTTTCGAGGATCCGAACAACGTCGAGGCGCTGGCGGGTTTTGAAGTGGGCACGCCGGTGATCGTTCTTGGGCAAAGCGGCTTAAAGGACGGCTCGCTCGTGCGTTCGGTCAACGCGGGCCCGGGTGCGGCCACTCCCGTTGCCGCCAAGCCCGCGGACGCCACGGCGCCGGCGGTCAAGGCGGAGAAAATCTGAGTCGGCCCGTCCGTCTCGGCCAGCCGCATGAGCAAACGCCCGCTCTTTCGCATCGACGACTCGCATTACGCGCTCGTCGTCCGCCGCCCCGTCGCGATCCTGATGGTGACCTTTGCCGTCGGCGTGTTCGGCTGGGTGTCGTATCAGAGACTCGCGCTGACGCTCATGCCGGACATGAGCTACCCGACGCTCACGGTGCGGACGACCTATCCCGGCACCGCGCCCGAGGAGATGGAGAACGTGGTCTCCCGGCCGCTTGAGCAGCAACTCGGCATCATCCCGAAGCTCGTGGCCATCAGCTCGGTCTCCAAGGCCTCGCAGTCGGACGTCATGCTCGAGTTTCAGTGGAAGACTGACATGGACCTCGTGGCGCAGGAGGTGCGCGAGAAGATCGACCGCATCCGGCTGCCCGAAGGGGCGCAGCGCCCGCTGCTCCTGCACTTCGATCCGTCGCTCGACCCGATCCTGCGGCTCGGCCTCGCCGGGCCGCAGTCGTTGTATGAACTGCGTTACTTGGCGGATAACGAGGTCAAGCGGCGGCTCGAGACCATCACCGGGGTCGCGGCCGTCCAGATCAAGGGCGGTCTCGAGGAGCAGTTCCTCGTGGCCCTCGACGAGAGCAAGCTCGCCACGCTCAAGCTCGACATCAACCAGATCGGGACGCGCCTCCAGCAGGGCAACGTCAACATGTCCGGCGGCAATCTGCGCGAGGGTCAGACGGAATACCTGATCCGCACGCTGAACGAATTTCGGAATATCGAGGAAATCGGGAGTCTGATCATCGCGCGGCAGAACGGCATCGACATCCGGCTCCGCGACATCGGCACGGTCACGCGCTATCATGAGGACCGGCAGGTCATCACCCGCGTCAACGGCCACGAGAGCGTAGAGATCGAGATCTACAAGGAGGCCGATGCCAACGTCCTGGTCGTCGCCGCGGCGGTGAAGGAAGCGATCTTCGGCACGGCGGAGCAGAAGGAGTACGTCGAGAGCCTGAAGAATCCGGGTGCGGTGCCGAAGAAAGTGACCGCGCCGCCCAAGGGAGCGAAAGGCGGCAGCTCCAAGAAAAAAGGTGCGCCCGCCGACATCAGTCGCGCCCAGATGGAGGCCCAGCGCAATTCCGCCCAGGCGCTGATCAATCACCGGCAGCAAACCGATTTCCTGTCGTTCCAGCTCCCGCCGGGCACGACGATCCAGCTCTTGTCCGACCAGTCGGTCTTCATCGACAACTCGATCCGCGAGGTAAAGGAGAACGCCCTTTTCGGCGGCCTGATCGCGATCGTGGTGCTCTATCTGTTTCTCCGGAACGTGACGCAGACGCTGATCGTGAGTCTCTGCATCCCGATCTCGATTCTCGCGACGTTCGCCCCGATGTACATGTCCGGCGTCTCGCTGAACATCATCTCGCTCGGTGGGCTGGCGCTGGGGGTGGGCAATCTCGTGGACAACGCGATTGTCGTGCTCGAGAGCATCTTCCGCTGTCGCGAGGAAGGGGACGATCCGGTCACCGCGGTCGTGCGCGGAACGAGCGAGGTCGCGATGCCCGTGGTCGCCTCAACGCTGACGACGGTCGCGGTGTTTTTCCCGATCGTGTTCGTCGAGGGCGTCGCCGGTCAGGTGTTCGGCGATATGGCGCTCGCCGTGGTCTTCTCGCAAATCGCGTCTCTCATCGCCGCCCTGTACCTGATTCCGATGCTCGCCTCGAAGGCGGCGGTGGCCACGGCCCAGGCGGGCGAGGCGGTGCAGTCCGGCGGAGTGGTGGCCCAACTGCGGGGCAGCGACATCCTGCAGTTCCCGGCCCTCGGGCCGGGTGGCAGCCGGATCATGCTGGCGTTCCGGACGGTGGGGCTCGCGTCGCAGCGGGTCGGCTGGGGCGCCCTGGTGCTCGTGGCGGCGCTGTTCAAGGCCGTGGTCACGACGGTGCTGCTGCCCGTGGCTTTCCTGCTGGCGCTCGTTCCCAAGTTTCGGGCGCTGCTGACACCGGCGGCGCGCTGGCTGGCGGCGGATTCGTTTGGACCGCTCGGCGGTCACCGGGTGTGGCCGGGCCTGCTGGCCTTCACCGCGGTGCCACGCGTCGAGATCAGCCTGGCGCGGCTCACCGCCTGGTTCGGCCGCCGCGCGTGGCGCTGGCTCTTGCTGCTGGTCGTGCCAGCGATCGCGATCGGGCTCGTGTTCCTTTTGCGCCACGGGGTCGTGGTGCCGCCTCCGACGTTTCCACCTTACCCGGGCGCGCCGATGCCGTCGAAGCCGCTGCACCTTTCGGTCTGGTACTGGTTCGTCGTGCAGCCCTGGTGGAAGCTGATCCTGATCTTTTTGCCCGGGGTAACCGCGTATCTTTTCGTGGCGGCCCGGGGTGCGGTCGAAGGGCTGCTTCGGTTCAGTGGTTCGGCGCTGCAAACGCTCACGCTCGTGCTCGTGCAATTGGTCATCGGTCTGGTGCGCGCCACGGGTCTGGTGCTGGCTCCGGTCGTGGGGCTGGCGCTGCTCGGCTTCGAGCGCGGCAACGACTGGCTGCAACGCACGTACCCGCTCGTCTTGGCCCAGACCCTCCGGCACCGGTTTATGATTCTGGGCGGTTCGCTGGCCGCCCTGGTGCTCAGCGTCGGGCTGATTGTCCCGCGGCTCGGCAGCGACCTGATCCCGCAGGTGCACCAGGGTGAATTCAACCTGGATCTCACCCTGCCCATTGGCACGCCGCTCGAACGGACGGGCGAAATGGCGGCTCGGATCGACGAAATGGTGCGGGGCCAGACGGAGGTGGAGCGGACGGCGGTCACGGTCGGCGCCGAGGAAAGTGCGACGACGTCGATCGATGCCGGTGAACACACCGCCCGCCTCACGGTGAAAATGAAGTCGGGTCTGCCCACCGAGGCCGAAACCGCGCTCATCGATCGGATCCGCGAAGAGTTTCGCAGCGTCCCTGAAGTGAAACTCGAGGTCTCGTATCCTGCGCTGTTCAGTTTCAAGAGCCCGATCGAGGTGGAAGTGCGCGGACACGAACTCGCCACGCTCAAGCGGCTCAGCCGCGAGGCCGAGCAGATCCTGGCGACCTCGGTGCCCGGCCTCGTCGATATCCGCTCCAGCCTCCAGAGCGGACACCCGGAGATTCAGGTGATCTACAATCGCGACCGGCTGGCCGAGTACGGGCTCAATCTCCGCAACGTGGCCGAGATCGTGCGCAACAAGGTCCAGGGGCGCGCCGCCACCCAGTTTCGCCAGGAAGACCAGTTGATCGACATCGTCGTTCGGCTGCGGGAGGAAGACCGGGTCGGTCTCGAGGAACTGCGGCGGCTGGTAGTCAATCCCGGCGGTGCGGTGCCGATCCCGCTCTCGGCCGTGGCCGAGCTCACGGTGAACGAAGGCCCGAGTCAGATCCGTCGGGTCGACCAGCAGCGCACCGCGCTCATCACGGCCAACATTCGTGGCGCCGATCTCGCCACGGTTTCGAGCGACATCGTGCTGGCGATGGAGAGCATGGCGTTTCCCGCCGGCTTCTCGTACAATCTCGCCGGTCAGAACAAGGAGATGAAGACGTCGCTGAACAGCCTCCTGCTGGCCTTCGCGCTGGCGGTGTTCCTGGTCTACATCGTCATGGCGAGCCAGTTCGAGTCGCTGGTGCAGCCGTTTCTCATCATGATGACGGTCCCCCTCGCCATGATCGGCGTGGTGTGGGTGCTGTGGCTCGCCCGGATTCCGGTCACGATCATGGTTTTCCTCGGGCTCATCATTCTCGTGGGCATCGTCGTGAACAACGCGATCGTTCTCATCGACTACATCAACACGCTCCGTCGCCGGGGCCTGGGCAAGACGGAGGCGATCGTCGAGGCCGGCCGCGCCCGGCTGCGGCCGATTCTCATGACGGCCATGACGACAGTGGTGGGCCTGATCCCGATGGCGCTGGGCATCGGCGAGGGCGCCGAAATTCGCACGCCGATGGCGATCACCGTGATCGTCGGTCTCTCTGCCGCGACGGTGCTCACCCTGGTCGTGATCCCGACGCTCTATTTCCAGTTCACGTCGAACCGGTCGATGGTCGAGCCGGGGGCGGATCAATCGGCCGACGCAGGACAGCCGGAGCCGGAGCCGCTCGGGAAGTGAGCTGACCCGTAGATGAAGCGCGAACCTCTCACCACCTCGATCCCGCGTTTCTCCGTCCACCGGCCGGTGACGGTGGTGATGATCCTGCTCACGATCCTCGTGGTGGGCTTCATCGCCTACACGCGGATCCCGATTGCGCTCTATCCGGAAGGCTACGAGGGCACGACGCTGCACATCAGCGTGCAGTACTCCAATGCGTCGCCGCGCGACATCGAGGAAAAGATCACCCGGAAGATCGAGGACATCATCGGCACGGTGCCGGATGTGAAGCGGGTCACGAGCTACTCGAGCGTCGGCTACGGCTACGTGCGCGTGGAGTTTCAGACCGGCACGAATCTCCGCACCGCCTACGCGGCGCTCAGCGACCGGATGGACCGGGTGAAGCCGACGCTGCCCGACGATGTGGACCGCATCTGGGTTCGGCGTTACGATCAGAACGACCAGCCGATGATGAACCTGGTTGCGCGCCTGCCGCCCGAAATGGACGACGCGGCGTATCGGCTGGAGCACTTCGTCAAACCCGCGCTCCAGCGCATCGAGGGGGTGGGCAATGTCGACATCTGGGGCGTCCAAGGCCGCGAGGTGCAGGTCGAGCTGATC
The DNA here is from genome assembly GCA_040381375.1 of Opitutaceae bacterium. Taxonomy (GTDB): domain Bacteria; phylum Verrucomicrobiota; class Verrucomicrobiia; order Opitutales; family Opitutaceae; genus ER46. Next base: position 10,853 of record JBEIHL010000003.1, on the reverse strand, counting down.
GACGAGCGCCTGCGCAGCCATCGCATCGACGTGCCGCAGATGGTCGCCTCGCTGCGCAACCAGAACGTCGCCCTCTCGGGCGGCTACGTGTACGAGTCGGGCAAGAAGATCTACGTGCGTTCGATGGGCCGCTTTACGGGCGTCGATGAGATCGGCTCGATCATCATCGACCCGGTGCAGCGCCTGCGCGTCAGCGACATCGCCAACGTCTCCTTCCGCATGCCGCGGCGTGACTGGGTCTACCGCGTCGACCGCCAGCCGTCGGTCGGCCTGCAGGTCACGCGCGATTCAACCGGCAACATCGAACGCATCAGCCGGGAAGTCCGCACCACCCTCGTGAAACTGGCCGAGATGCCCCAGCTCGCGGGCATTCGGTTCGAGGTGTTTTATGACCAGGGCCAGGAGGTGGAGAAGTCGATCAGCACCCTCGAGGAGGCCGGCTACTGGGGCGGGCTTTTCGCGGCGCTGATCATCTACGTCTTCCTGCGGGCGCCGCGCATGACGGCCATCCTGACGATGTCCATCCCGCTGTCGCTGCTGTGCACGCTCGTCGTGCTGTTTTTCATGGGCTGGTCGCTGAACATGGCGACAATGATGGGCCTGCTGCTGGCGGTGGGCATGGTCGTGGACAACGCGATCGTCATCGTCGAAAATATCTACCGGCACCGGCAGGAAGGGGTCGAGCCCACCGCGGCTTCGATCGGCGGCGCCGGTGAAGTCGGCCTCGCGGTCGTGATGTCGACCTGCACCAACATCGTGGTTTTTCTCCCGCTGATGCTGATGGGCGGGGCGGGCGAAATGGCGTTCTGGATGTTGCGCATCGGCGTGCCGGTCATCGCCTCGCTCGTGGCGTCCCTTTTCATTGCGCTGGTGTTCGTGCCGCTGGCCGCGCAGCGGCTCTCGCGCGGGCAGCACCACCGGGAGCTCCGCGCCATCATTTGGCTGCGCGAACACTACCTGCGGGTGCTGCGCTGGGTGCTCACGCACCGGATCGAGTCCGTGATGCTGGTGCTCGCCGCGATGGCTTCGGTCTATTATCCCTACAACAACCTGCCGCGGAGCAGCAGCGGCGGGCTCGGTCGCAGCCATGACAGCAGCTCGTCGATGCAGTTGCACTTCGAACTGCCCAGCGGATACACGCTCGAGCAGGCCGACGCGTTCTTCGGGAAGTTCGAGGTGTTCCTCGAAGCGCAGAAGGAACGCTACAACGTGGAGCGGATCGAGACCCGGTTCCGCAACAGCTACGGTCGCCTGCAGCTCAAGTTCAAGGAGGACCCCAACACGCAGTGGTACGCGGCGGCGTGGGATTCGCTCCTGGTCTCGATGGGCTGGCGCACGCCGCCGATGGACCGCCATGCGATCGAGCGCGACATCAAGGAGAAGTTCGAGATTCCCGCCGGCATCAACGCCCGCTCGCTCCAGCGCGGCTCGGGCGGAGCGCCGCAGGATTCCGCGATCTCGATCGCCCTCTACGGCGAGGATACGACGACCCTGCTCGGGTTTGCCGAAGAGGCCGTGCGCCGGCTGCGCAATATTCCCGGGCTGCTCTCCGTCGACACCGATTCCGAACGTGGCGGGCAGGAGTTGCAACTCGTGCTTGATCGCGACCGGGCGCGCATGATGGGTGTGAATCCCCAGGCGGTTTCCAGCTCCATCAGCAACACGATCCGCGGCGTCGAAGTCGGCCGGTTCAACAATCCCGAGGGACGCGAACTCCGTGTTTTCGCGCAACTGGCCGACGCCGATCGCACGGGTCTCGACGACGTGCGCACGATGACGTTCCGCACCGAGAACGGCATCGACGTGCCGCTCGAATCCTTGGCCGCCATGAACGTCACCAAGTCGCTCGGCCAGATCCAGCGCGAGGCCCGCCAGACGATCGTGCGCGTCACGGCGCGCGCTCCCCGCCAAGACTCGCGCACGCTCTTCGCCGCCATCGACAAGGCGATGGAGGGTTTCGAGATGCCCCGGGGCTACCGCTGGGACAAGGGGAGCTGGTACAACAACAACGAGGACCGCGAGATGATGTTTCCGCTGATTCTCGCCATTGTGTTCGTGTTCCTGCTGATGGGCGTCCTGTTCGAGTCGTTCGTCCTGCCATTCGCGGTCATCGTCGCCATTCCGTTTGCCGGCCTGGGGGTGTATTGGACGCTTTATCTCACCAACACCGGCCTCGACATGATGGCCCGGATCGGGGTCGTGATCCTGGTGGGCGTGGTGGTGAACAACGCGATCGTCCTGATCGACATGGCCAACCGGCTGCGCGCCGAGGGCCGGGCGCGCATGGATGCATTGATGGAGGCCGGGCGCTACCGGCTGAGGCCGATCCTGATGACGACGATGTGCACCGTCACGGGCCTGATCCCGATGGCCGTCGGCAATTCCAAGATCGTGGGCATGTCGTACGCGCCGCTGGGCCGAACCATGATCGGAGGCCTGCTCGTGGCCATGGCGCTCACCTTGGTGGTGGTGCCGCTCTTTTATACCTTGCTCGACGACCTGCGGGAACACACCGCCCGAGTCTTCGGTACCGCTTTCCGTTTCCGCGCTAGCGACAGCCAGGCCCCGGCCGTTACGGGCGGCGCCGCGGCCGGCGTCGGCCGGGCCAATCGGGCGGAGTAGGACTGGAGAGATTGCCCACGGAACTCACGGAATACGCGGACGTCAGGTGCTCTTCCGTCTTTTCCGTGGGCGACGGATCGATGGACCGGGGTTTGCGCGAACTAACTTTCGCGCACAACATGCGTCCTAATTCATTCAATCTTGTTACCCTGACAGAATTGTCAGGTGCGCACGATTGCGGCCCACTGTAGGGGCACAACCTCACTTCCAGTCATTTTCAACCTTGATCCCCCCTGATGAAGGGAGTTTCCCCTGATCTTTTTCCCCACGTGCGCGGCCGTTTCGCCGCGATCCTACTGACCGCCCTCGCCTTGGTGCCGGTTGCGTTCATGGCTTCGACGGTGGCGGGATCGACCCGGAACATCGTTTATTGGGACGAGTTCGACACGGCGTTGGATCTTCTCCTGGCCCTCGATACCGGCGTCGATCTGCGGGGGTTCTTCGAGCGGATCTTCGCGATCAACAACGAGCATCGGATGATCACGAGCCGGCTGCTGTTCGCACTCAGTTGGTGGACGACCGGCACCGTCGATTTCGAGGTCATCGGCGCGGTGGGTAATTTATTCCTTATCCTGCTGTGCCTGACGCTGGTCATCTCGGCCGGCCGCATCGAGCGCCGGGTGCGCCTGGGGGTGATCCTCGCGGCGTTCATGTTTCAACTGCAGCACTATGAGAACTTTCTCTGGTCCGGCGCATCGATCGATCATTTTCAGGTCGTGGCGCTGGCGGTCGGGGCGATCGTCGGGCTGTCCCGGGCTTCGAAGGTGGGGTTTGGGGTCGCTGTGGTGCTCGCGGTGCTCGCGACGTTCACCCTGGCGCAGGGTCTGGTGATCTGGCCGGTGGGAGCCTTCATGTTGTGGCGGGATCGGGAACGGACCGGTTTCTGGATCTGGCTCGCGATCGCAGCGCTGACCGGGCTCGCGTTCTTCCAAGGGTTCGAAATCAACTCCGGCCACCAGATCGCCAGCAATTCCGGGTTCACCCACGTCATTATCTACTGGCTGTCGCTGCTCGGGGCTCCGCTCGCGTTTGGCCACGGCGCGCTGGCTCCGTATGCCGGGGTGATGCTGCTGGTCGGGATGGTCTGGCTGGGGCTGCGTCGGGGCTGGTACCTCGAGCCGGTGATGCTGCCCGTCGCCCTGTTTTGCGTGGGTGCGCTGGGTTTAATTGCGCTCGGGCGGGCCGAAGTTGCCGGTGGACAACTTCAATCCCGGTACATGGTCCTTTCCGCCCTTGCTTGGGCGGCTCTGACGTTCGCGCTGGTGGAGTATATGACGCATCCGTTGCGGCCTTGGCGGGTGTTGATGGCGTGTGTCCCGGTCTTGGCGGCGTTCAACGTCGCGTCCAACATCCGCTTCGCGCCGGCCGTCGAGTCCTTCGTCGAGGGTCGCGACGAGGCCGCCCTCCGGTACAAGCAGTACCGACTGATGGGGAACAGCCAGTTCCGGCTTTATCCCGTGCCTTCACGCGCGGAATTGCTGCTGCGAGAAACCGCCCGGCGCGGCCTGTATGAGCTGCCTCGGATGTGCGAGCGCGTCGACATCCGCTCGCCCAAGCCCAGCGGGCGCATCGCGTATCACATCGACGAGGTGTACGCCCAGACGCCCGGCACCTATATTTCCGGGTGGGCCGTGATTCCCGGCCAGACCTCCCGGCCTGGCGACATCCACCTGGTGCTGCGTTCGCCTACCACGGACCTCATCTTCAACACCGTGCCCAAGACCCGGCCGGATGTCGTCGACGCGCACGGTAAACCTGAGTGGCGTGACAGCGGCTTCCGCTTCGCCGTCGACCGCTCCCGCCTGCCGCCGGAGGAATTGCAGATCGGTATCCTGATCAAACGGGGCAACGATTCGGAGTATATCATGACGGATCACCGGTTCCGCCCGTACAGCCGGGGCGAACCGCTGCTTGCCAACCACCAGTAGCCGTGACGGGCTGGCTTCGTGCTGACCAAAGCCGAGCTCCAGCGCCTGAAGTCGTTGCGGGAAAAAAAGCACCGTGAGGCGCTCGGCCTTTTCGTGATCGAAGGCGAAAAGGTCGTCGGCGAGCTGCTCGCCGCGGATTTTGCGTTCGTCGAACTTTTCGCCACCGCGGATTGGCAGCCTCCAAACCAGAAGGTGGGCGTAGTTCCCCTGACCGTGGTTTCGCCGGGCGAGATGGAACGCGCGAGTCACTTTCCGACGCCGTCCCGCGTGCTGGCCGTCGGGCGGATCGAACGCCGGCCGCTCGCGCCCGCCGAGCTCGGGCACGGTCTCACGCTCGCCCTCGACGGGGTTCAGGACGCCGGCAACGTCGGCACGCTCCTGCGCATCGCCGACTGGTTTGCCTGTGAACGCGTGCTGCTTTCGCCCGATTGCGCCGACCTCTTTCACCAGAAGGTGATCAACGCCAGCATGGGTTCGTTCGCGCGCGTGCGCGTGCATGCGGTCGACCTGCCCGATGTCCTCACCGCGGCCGCCGAGCTCTCGCCCGCCCCGCCGATCTTGGGCTGCGACCTCGAGGGTGACAGCGTGCACGCCCTTTCCGGCCTGCGCGATGCCGTCATCGTGGTCGGCAGCGAGGGCCGCGGGCTTTCTCCCGCCGTTGCCGGCTGTATCAGCCGTCGCATCACGATCCCGCGCTACGGCCGCGCCGAGTCGCTCAACGCGGCCATCGCCGCCGCCATCGTGTGCGACCAGTTGCGGCGGTAGCGCCTCAACCGCATCACGGCGCGAGCCACACCGCCTTCAACGGATGCACGTCGAGCAGGTTGGCGTGCCAGCCGCGGACCGCCGGGTGACGCAGCACGCGTTTGGGCTGGTAGTAGAGCGGGATGATCGGCGCCTCGGCCAGCATCAGCGCCTCGGCCTGCCGCAGCCGGGCGAACCGCGCGGCTGGCTCATTGAGGGTCGCGGCTTCCGCCAGCAGCCGGTCGTACGCGGGATTTGACCAACCGGTCCGGTTGTTGCCGCCGTTGGTGGTCATCAGCTCGAGGAAGGTCACCGGATCGAGGTAGTCGCCGAGCCACTTGCCGGCGAGAATCTGGAAGTCCCCCGTGTTGCGCGCCGCGATCACGGATTTCATCTCCTGCTTCAACAGCGCCACGTTGATGCCCAGATTTACGCGCCACATCTGCTGCACCGTCTCGAGCACCGGCTGCTCCGCGCCGTCTTCGGTGTAGAACGGCACCTCGAGCGCCGGAAACCCCTTGCCGCCCGGGAAGCCCGCCTCCGCCAGCAGCCGTTGTGCCTCGGCCACGTCGGTGCGCAGGCTGCGGTCCGCCGTGTAGCCCGCGCATTCCGGCGGGGTCAGCGAAAACGCCGCGGTGTCCGCGAGCACGACGTGGCGCGCGAGTTTATCCCGGTCGATCGCCAGCGAGAACGCCCGCCGCACCCGCGCATCCTGAAAGGGCGGACGCGCGCAGTTCAGCCGGAAAAAATAGGTCTGCAGAATCGCGCTCTCCACCAGCATCGCCGCCAGCCGCGGGTCCTTCTTGTAGCCGGGCACCTTGTCGACCGGCGCGTTCGTGACGTGCAACTGCCCTGCGCGAAACGCCGATTCGCCCACCGCGGCGTTTTCGATCGGATGCAGCACCGCCTCGTTCAGGCGCACCCGGTCGCGATCCCAGTAGGTCTCCGACTTCGCCACGCGCACCCAGCGACCCGGTAACCATTCCTTCAATACGAACGCGCCGTTGCCGACGTGATTCTCCGGACGCGTCCACAACGTCGACCGCTGATCAATGCGGCCGAATTTCTCGATCGTCCCCCGGTGCACCGGAAACCAGCAGAATTGCGCCACCAGCGACGGCAGGTACGGCACGGGCGTCGTCAGTTCGAGTTCCAGCGTGCGTTCGTCCTTCGCCCGCACCCCGACGGCGGCGAAATCCGTCAGCCGTCCCGCCGCAAACTCCACCGCGTTTTTCAGACAATGAAACTGCTCGCGATATTCGGCCCCGAGGGCCGGCGAGAGCATCCGTCGGCAGGCATAAACGAAGTCCGCCGCGGTGACCGCATCGCCGTTCGACCAGCGGGCGTTGGGCCGGAGGTGAAACGTCCAGCGCAGGCCGTCAGGTGAAGTTTCCCAGCGCTCCGCGACACCCGGGACCGGCGCAGCCGTCACCGGGTCGATGTTGGCCAGCCCCTCCATCAGGGCCTGGATCACCACGGCATCCGTGGTCAGGGTCGTGGTGTGGGGATCGAAGTCCCGCGGTTCGCCCGCGATGTTCCAGTGCAGCGTCTGCGTCCGGATTCCCTCCTCCACCGGCGTGTGCCGCCGCCCGCAGCCGGACAGAATCGCCAGCAGGGACAACGCGATCCAGAGCCGGGCGGATTTCATGCGGGCGCTACCCATGGCGGCGGTGGCGGCCGAGCTCAAGCCGCATGCGACGGCTCCGCTGCAACAACAGATTATTCTGTCCCGCCCGTCTTGCCTCGCCCAGGTCTCCGCCTACGCTCCGCCCTCCCGCATGAACTGCCTACCCGCCTTGCGCGCCGCCTTGCTTGCCGCGGCCGTGTGCTCCGCCCCCCTGCTCCGGGCCGCCGCAGCCGAATCCGATGAAGCGTCGGCGAAGTCGCCCCGCCGGATCAAAGACATGGGCTCGCGCCAGGCCGCGCCTGAAATCGCCGCCGCCTCCGACGAGGCCGCGCAGGCGATCCAGCGCATGAAGGTGCCGGACGGGCTCGAGATCAAGCTGTGGGCCGCCGAGCCGATGCTCGCCAATCCGGTGGCTTTCAACTTCGACGAAAAGGGCCGTCTCTTCGTCGCGGAGACCTACCGCTATCGGTCCAGCGTGCTCGATATCCGCGACTACATGTGGTTTCTCGAGGATGACCTTTCCTCCCGCACGATCGAGCAGCGCACGCAGCTTGTCCGTCGGCGCTTTGGCGCCGAGGGCGAGAAGGAGCTCGGCATCGAGGGCGAGGTGTTGCGGCTGCTCGAGGACACCAACGGCGACGGCGTCGCCGACCGGAGCCACGTCTACGCCGACGGCTTCAATGCCCCGTTGGACGGCATCGCGTCCGGCGTCCTCGCCCGCCGCGGCGAGGTCTGGTTCACCAACATTCCCAGCGTCTGGAAGTTCACCGGTAAGACCAAAGCGGATACGCGCACCGAGATCAGCCGCGGCTACGGCGTGCGTTTCAACTTCACCGGCCACGACCTGCACGGCCTCATCATGGGTCCCGATGGCAGGCTCTACTTCAGCAACGGCGACCGCGGTGCGACCGTGACGACAAAGGAGGGCGGCGTGATCTCCGTGCCGGACGAGGGCGCGGTGTTCCGCTGCCTGCCCGACGGCTCGCAAATGGAGCTGGTCGCGACCGGGCTGCGCAATCCGCAGTCGCTCGTGTTCAATGAGTTTGGCGACCTCCTGACCGGCGACAACGACTGCGACCTGGGCGACGAGGAACGCCTCGTGCACGTCGTCGAGGGAGGCGACAGCGGCTGGCGCATCGGCTACCAGTTCGCGCCGCTGCAGAAAGCGGGCCCGTGGAACAGCGAGCGGCTCTGGCATCAGCGGCACGACGGCCAGGCGGCTTACATTCTCCCGCCGATCTGCAACATCGAGGACGGCCCGTCCGGGATCGACTACTACCCCGGCACCGGCCTCAACCCGTCCTACCGCGGGCATCTCTTCATCACGCACTTCAAGGGCTCGATCGCGCGCAGCGGCGTCCACACCTACACGCTCAAGCCCAAGGGCGCGTCGTACGAGATCGGCGACTCGAAACCGTTCATGACGTCTGCGCTGCCGACCGACGTGAAGTTCGGGCCCGACGGCCGGCTCTACACGTCCGATTGGGGCGACGGCTGGCCGAAGTCGAAGCGCGGCCGCATCTATGCCGTCTCGGATCCGAAGCAGGCGAACGATCCGTTGATCAAGGAAACGCAGCAGCTCATTGCGGGCGACTGGACGAAGCGTTCCGCTGCCGAACTGGCCGCGTTGCTCGGTCACGCCGACTGGCGCGTCCGCCTCGAAGCCCAGTTCACGCTCGCCGAACGCGGCGCCGCCAGCATCGCCCCGCTCGCCGCCGCGGCTTCCCCTGGGAGCGCGGCCGCCCCCGGCCGCAATGCGGCTTACGCCCGTCGTCACGCCCTCTGGGCCCTCGGCCAGATCGCGGCTTCGAACCAGGCCGCCCTCGTGCCCGTCCGCGCCGTCCTGCGTGACGCCGACGCCGAAGTCCGTGCCCAAGCCGTCAAGGTGCTCGGCGACCAGCGGGTCGTGAGCGACGCGCCGGCCCTGATCGCGGCGCTCGGCGACGCGAGTGACCGCGTGAAGTTTTTTGCGGCCCAGGGTCTCGGCAAAATCACCGCCGGCCGCCCGGAGCTCGCCGCTTCGGCGGGTTCCGCGCTGATCGCGGCGCTCAAGGCGAACAACAATGCCGACGCTTATCTGCGCCATGCGCTCGTGATGGGCCTGGCGGGCGGCAACCATCGTCCGACGCTCGCCGCGGCCAGCGGCGATGGCTCGGCCGCCGTGCGCCTCGGCGCGCTGCTCGCGCTGCGCCGGCTGAAGAGTGCCGACGTCGCGAAATTCCTCTCGGACCGCGATCCGTACCTCGTGCGCGAGGCCGCGCTGGCGATCAACGATGCTCCGGTCAACGAGGCGATGCCCGCCCTCGCCGCCTTGATTGCGCAGCCGCTCACCGATGAGGCGGTCGGCCTGCGGGTCATCAACGCGAACTTCCGGCTCGGTCAGCCCGCGCACGCCACCGCGCTCGCCGCCTACGCCGTCCGCACGGATGCCCCCGCGAAAGTTCGCGCCGAGGCCATCGCCCAACTCGCCCTCTGGCCGAAACCCCCGCAGCGCGATCGCATCGTGGGCATTTACCGACCGGTGGCGGCGAACGCCACGACGGGCATGGCGGGCAACACCCGGGACCGCGCGACCGCGGTGAATGTTCTCCAGCCGATCCTCGGCCGCCTGCTCGATCCGGCGTCACCCGCCGCGGTCCAGACCGCCGCGCTGAAGGCGCTGCAGGAGCTCGAAATTGCCGGTGCCACGGACGCGCTGTTTGCCGCCGTGCGCAACGAGACGCTGGCGGGCGACACCCGCGCCGCCGCGCTTGGCGCGCTCGACGAGATCAAGGACCCGCGCCTCGCGGAAGCAGTGAAGCTCGCGGGCGCGTCCACGTCGCCGGCCCTCCGCCTCGCCGCCTTGCCGATCGCGGCGCGCATCTCCCCGGAGACGGCCGCGCCGGTGCTCGCGAACCTCATCGCCAAGGGCACGCTCGAGGAGCAGAAGTCCGCGCTGCGGTCGCTGTGGAATTTTCGCCACGCCAGTGGCAACACGCTCGTCGCCGAACAGCTCGAGCTCCTCGCGGCCGGCCAGGCGAATCCCGCCGTCCAGTTGGAGATCCTGAACGCCGCGGAACGTCGCACCAGTGATGCGCGGATCAAGGGATTGCTCGCGCAGCGCGAAGCCGCGCTCGCGGCGACCAACGATCCGCTGGCCAAGTACCGGGTCGCGCTGGTCGGAGGCGACGCCGGCCGCGGCGAGCAGATTTTCCGCAATCAGCCGGTGCTCGCCTGCATCCGTTGCCATCGCGCCGGCGCGGAAGGCGGCGATGCCGGTCCCAACTTGGTGGATACAGGGGCGAAGAACAGCCGCGAGTACCTGCTCGAGGCGATCATCAAACCCAATGCGACCATTGCGCCCGGTTTCGACACGATCGTCTTGACCTCGAAGAACGGCACGGTGGTCGCCGGCGTGGTGGCAAGCGAGACCGCCGATACGCTGTCGCTGCGCAACACCGACAATAAGGTGGTGGCGGTGAAGAAGTCCGAGATCGCGAAACGCGAGAGTGCGCCGAGCGGCATGCCGGAGATCTATGCGACGTTGCTGTCGATGCGCGAACTCCGTGACGTGGTCGAGTACATGGCGACTCTCAAGGGCGGAGCGCCGCGGGCCGGCGAAAGCCTGCCCCGCGCCCTCCGCGGCCTGCCGCCGCCACCAAAGACGACGGAGTAGTTGAGATGAACCGCTGACTGGCTGAAGTCCTGGGAGCTCGGCGCTCCCAGGTGGAATCATCTGGCTCGAGTCTATCGGCCAAGAGCAAAGAGCGATTGGTATCACCTCGGATTCATCTTTGATGAATCCCGTCAGTAGTTACTTCATAGCCGCTCCTACCTTCTCCGAGTGCGCAGGGTCCGCGTCAGGTCCTGCAGCTCGGGTTCGGTGAACGGCTCCTCGCGTCCGGCGGTGGCCTGGCGCGCTTCGTTCACCACGGCGGGAGTGACCGGATCGG
>JBEIHL010000002.1:0-25959 GCA_040381375.1 Opitutaceae bacterium | reverse complement strand
GGGCGGCCTCAACGGCCTGGCGGCCTTCCCAGATGTTGTGCGAGAGCGGCTTCTCGACGAACACATCCTTGCCGGCCTCCAACGCCCAGATCGTCATCAGGGAATGCCAGTGGTTCGGGGTGGCGATGACCACCGCGTCGATCCCTGAGTCCTCGAGCAGCTTTCGATAATCGAGGTACGTCGCGACGTTGATGCCTTCCTTGGCGGCGTCCGCCGCCCGCTGCTGGAGAATCTCGGCGTCGGCGTCGCAGATCGCCACGAGCCGTGCGCCCGGCATCTTGTAGTACGTCTTCATGTGCCCGGCGCCCTGCGCCCGAACACCCACGACCGCCACCCGGATGTCGGAGTTGGAACCGGGCGTACGGTTCGCCGAGGCGGCGGACTGCGCGCGCAGTCCGGCCGGAACGGCGATGAGGGAGGCTGCGCCACCCAAGAGCGAGGCGCGGAGAAATTGCTTGCGGGTCAACGGGGAACTCATGGCGAAGGGAGGGGTGGAGACACTCAATCGCAGAGCGGCGGACCTGTCATTCCCCAATTGAGCCGAGGCTTGTGAACGATAACCCCGAGTCGCCCCGGCCCCAGGATGGCGGCGTGGTTACTCCTCGATCTGGATATCCTTGTTGCGATGACGCGGGCAGCCCGCGCGCAGCCAACCCGTGATGAAACGGTCAAGGTCACCGTCGAGCACTCCTTGCGTGTCGCTGGTGCTGACGCCGGTGCGCAAGTCCTTCACCATCTGGTAAGGCTGGAGGACGTAGCTGCGGATCTGGCTTCCCCACCCGATCTCGCCCTTCTCCCCGTAGAATCGCTCCATTTCGCTACGCTGCTCGTCGAGACGCTTCTCGTAGAGGCGCGCCTTCAGGATGCTCATGGCGGACGCCTTGTTCTTGAGCTGGGAACGCTCGTTCTGGCACACGACCACCAAACCCGTGGGCAAGTGGGTGATGCGGACGGCGGAATCGGTGGTATTGACGCCCTGCCCACCCTTGCCGGAAGAGCGATAGACGTCGATGCGGAGCTCGTCCTCGGGGATCTCCACCTTGATGTCGTCGGAGATCTCCGCGACCACATCAACCGCGCAGAACGAGGTGTGCCGCCGCTGATTGGCGTCGAACGGACTGATGCGGACGAGCCGGTGCACACCGCGCTCGGCCTTCACATAGCCGTAGGCGTTCTCGCCCTTGATGAGCAGGGTCGCCCGCGAAATGCCGGCTTGGTCCCCGGCCTGCACGTCCTGCACCTCGACCGTGAACCCGCGCCGATCGGCCCACCGGGTGTACATCCGGAAGAGAATGTCCGCCCAGTCGTTGGACTCGGTGCCGCCGGCGCCTGACTGGATGGAAAGGATCGCGTTGTTGCGATCGAACTGTCCCGTGAGGAACGATGCGATTTCCAGCTGGTCGAGCTCCGTGACCATGCCCTCAACCTGCTGGTCCAACTCGCGCGCATAGGCGTCCTTCTCCGCCTCGGACGCTGCGTCCAGGAGCTCCCGCATCACATCGACATCCGTGAGCTTGCGGTGGAAGTCGACGACCGGGAGCACCGCGCGCTTCAAGCCATTGAGCTTGGCGATATGCTTCTGGGCGCGGTCGTTGCTGTCCCAAAACCCCGGCGCGGCCATCTGGCCTTCCATCGCCTCGATTTCACGCTGCTTTTGTTCGCAGTCAAAGAAACCTCCAGAGGTGGCCGGCGCGCTTCTTGATGTTCTCGATGTGGGAAAAGGTCTCGGGAGCGAGCATGGGAAACTACCCATCAGCGCCATGGTGCACGCCGGGCGCAAGGGCAAATACGGCTCGCTGCGGCTGAACCTGCACCGGTGGGCGAGCGGCAAGCGAAACCCGCCCGTCGGGCGGCGGCCGGTAACCGGGCAGCGCAACGCCCATGGGGGCGAACCCTGAGAGGGTCAACTAGGCGCCGGACAACTGCTGCGCGGTGAGCTCGTTGAGCAGCGGTTCTCCCCGCTCGTAGCGACCGAGGTTCAACGCAAAGATGTCCCAGAGCCGGCTCCGGAAGTTCGGACTGAGGCTCGAGCCGGAAATGTGCGGCGTGAAGATGACATTCGGTAATCCCCAGAGCGGATGCTCCGGCGGCATGGGATAGCGGTAATGCGTGTCCAGCGCGGCACCGGCAATCCACCCTTCGCGCAAGGCCCGCACGAGCGGCTCCTCGCGGATGATCGCACCCCGCGCCGGATTCAGGACGAAGGCGTGAGGCGGCAGGGACCGCAACTCCGCTTCCCCGACCAGTCCCTCCGTAGCCGACGTCAGCGGCATCGCGAGAATCAGAAAATCCAGCCCGGACAGGAACGCTTTCTCTTCGCCGGACCGGAAGACGCGGTGCGGCAGTGTACCCTCCGGATCCCCGGTGCCAGGCACCTGGTAAACGAGGCCCGCCGGCCGCACGCCTTCGCGCACCAGCACGTGGACCTTGAGACCGAGGTCGCGGGCCAGCCGCGCCGTCTCACGGCCAATGCCACCGTAGCCCCAGATGCCGACCGTCAGGCCGCGAATCTCCCGCTGGAACACCGCGCCGCGATCCCAGACGCGGGAGTCCTGATTCCGAATCAACTGCCGAACATTCCGCGCGAGGTTGATCATCATCGCGACGTTCCACTCTGCAATCGGAACGTCGAAGCAGCCGCGGCTATTGGTCGCCCGAATGCCGCGGGTCGGCAGGGAGTGACGAAAGAGCTGAGAATACCCGGTCGATGCGATCTGGATCCAGCGCAACGCCGGCATGTCCGGCAGGTTCGTGGGTGGAAACGTGCAGAACAGAACCTCCGCGTCGCAGATGCGCTCCGCGGGCAACGCACGCTCCACCTCCGCCGGCGGTACCACGGCGTCGAACGTGTGGCGCCCGCTTTCCTGCAGACGCGCGAGCACCTCTGGCTCAATCGGGACGTCGATCAGTACCTTCATCGTTGGTCCTCAGTCGCGCAGAATCTTGCCGGGGACGCTGTTGAACTCGCCGCTGCCGGGCTTGAACGGATAGCGCCGGCGCGTTTCCTCCGTGAGCACCACCCCGAGGCCAGGCCGGTCGGGCGGGAGCACATACCCGTCCCGAATCACCAGGCCGCCATCGATCAGTTCGGAATGCAGACCCGCGTAGTCGGGGGCGATTTCCAAGATGCAGGTATTCGGCGCCGCAAAGCCGGCGTGTACATTCTGCATCAGCGATGCCCCCGCGCCCCAGGCATGCGTCGCGATCTTGCGACCACGCTCTTCGAGCAAACGCGCCACGGCCATGAACTCACCGAGGCCTCCGGTGAAGGAGGCATCGGGTTGGCCGATGTCGAAGCTGTCCTGCTTCGTGAAGACTTTCCACTCGTAGGTCGCCGTGAGGCACTCGCCACCAGCGATCGGCACCGTCGTGGCCTTGCACAGCTCCGCGTACCCCCAGGGGTCGGTGTAGTGGAGAGGCTCCTCGAGGAAGAAGAGGTCGAAGGGCTCCAGAGCGCGCGCCACGGCGGTAGCCACCTCAAGGTCCCAGGTGCGGTGCGGGCTGTTGCCCATGTGCCCATCGAACATGATCCACGCATCCTTGCCGGCATGCGCCCGCATGAACGCCGCCTTGTCCGCCTCGAAGTCCGCCGCCTCCTTCGCGTCCGAAGGGGAATAGAAGCCCTGCTCCGCCGAGAAACTGCCCGATCCGACCTTGATTCCGCGGAAGCCGAGCGAGAAGTAGTGGTCGATCTTCCGGGCCAGCTTCTCCTTGGGGTAGTTGCTGGGCCCGCCGGTGGCGTAGCACGGCAAGCGGTCGAACTTCGCGCCGCCGAGCAGCGCATGCACCGGTTTATCCTCCAGCTTGCCCTTCAGGTCGTACAACGCCGCCTCAATGCCGTTGATCACGATCGTGCCCAGGCCGACGCGGCACCAGAAATTCCCACACTGGTACATGCGCCGCCACAGCTCCGGGATGTCATCGACGTTCTGGCCGACGAGGATCGGTTTAAAGAAGTCGACGATGGCCGGAACGGCCTCGGGGCAAAAGTATCCCGCGTAGGTCTCGCCCAATCCCGTGTGCGGGCCGTCGGTGAAAATCTCGATGAACGCGGCGCTGCGCAGCTTGCGCGCCTCGCGGAGGAAGGGGTCGTTGGTGCACGGTCCGGTGAGGAGGACGGTGCGGACATCGGTAATGGTCATGGGGAGAGGACTGAAAGGGAGGGATCGCGCCACCGGGCGCGCAGGTCACGTTGCACGGCACAGGCGTCGGCCCACGTGTCACCAAAGCAGCTCAGGCCATAGGAAGGAGCGGCGTGCCCGAGCTCCGGCACCGCGAGCACGGGATCGCGACCCGGCAAGCTCCGGAGGTATGTGAGGAGCGACTGGGCATAGTTCAGCCACTCGCGATACTCCGGGGTGCGCCGGCCCCGCCCATCGAGCACGGGAATCTGGCAATGGTGCCCGTTGAACGGACGAAGGTGGAACTGCGACGCCGACTCCAGCAGTTCCCGAGGCTCGCGCAGGCGCTCCCAGAACGTTCCCGGGGCCAGATGGCGAACGACCGCGAAATGCGAGTGATCCAGACAGAGCGGTAGGACGTCACCGGTACGCGCGCGGAAGCCCAACTCCAAGGCGAGTGTCGCCTCGGGCGTCTCCGTGAACGTGTCCCGGTGCGTCTCGACGGCGAACGGCAGCCCGACGTCACGCGAGACCGCAGCCAGGTGTGCGGCGAGCTCCAGCATGTCCGACAAGGACGAGTCGAAATCGCCGAGCTGAACGTCAATGGCGACCGCGCCCAGGTCCTTGGCCGCGCGGAACGGCGCCACGGCGTCCATCCCGGGCCCAAGGCTCGTGACCGCGAGGTAACGAAGGTCGCCTCGCTGCGCCAACTCCGGCCGCGGCGGCGAGAATACGCCATCGAAGCCCGCCGCGCGGATCGCCTGAAACTTGCGCTCCCAACTCCACTCGCGCTTGGCGGTCGGATACTGGCGCAACGACCAAAGCGTCGCGAAGAGCCAGAGCGGACGGGCCGCGCCTGGCGATGCGGTGGCCCCCGTCGCTTGGCGGCGTGGGGGAAGGCGGCGGAGCGAAGGCACGGCGGGAGCGAGGAGACAGAGCGGAAAATGGAACGGCCGGAGACTCGCGTCTCCGGCCGATGCTCACAACAAGCGCAAACGATCAGGACCGAGGATCATGGGTGAACCAGCGAGCCCTGAAGGTGCGTTAGAACTTGTAGACAGCGCTGAACTGGAAGGTCCGGGGAGCAGCCGCGTCGACGTAGATCGGCGTCTGCGCACCCAGCGCGAACGTCTTGTCGAGGAGGTTCTCGATGTTCATTCGCACCGTCCAGTTCTTGTTGATCTTGTAGGCGGCGAAGGCGGTCATGTTCCAGACCGACTCCAGCGTGATCGGAGCCGGCGTCACGCCCGTCGGGAACGTGTAACCGCCGAGGCTGGTGAAGATGTTGCCACCGGTCTTCGAGCCGCCGCCGCCGAAGCTGAAGTTCTTCAGACTGCCCTGGCTGAACTCGTAGCGCGTGAAGAACGAGTACATGTTGTCGTACGTGTTGTTCACCGTCGCGCCGTTCTGATCCTTGACCGAGCCATCGAAGGCCGTGACGAGGATCTGCCACTCCGGGATCGGCGAGTACGCGATCGTCGCGTCCCAGCCCTTCTGGATCTGGAGACCGCTCGCGATGAAGAACGGCTGGCTGGTGATCGGGCTCAGACCGCCCTGCAGCACGGCGACATTGGTGAGCTCCATCTCGAAGCTCGCCAGCGTGGCCGAGAGACGACCGTCGAATAGCGACGTCTTGATGCCGTATTCCTTGCCCGAGCCGACCTGCGCGGGGAGCAGCACGCCGCTGATGTCACGGGTATTGCTGTTGCCTTGCGGGGCGAACGTCGTCGAGTCGAGCGCGTAGAGAGCGACCTCCTTCGTGACATTCACCACCACACCGATGCGGCGGAGGTTCTCCTCAAAGTTCACGATGCGGGTGCCACCGGCCGCCGCGCGGGCGGTGACCGCCGGTACGTCGTTGATCTGGAGGCCTGCAGCACTCACGCCAGCGACGACGATGAGGCGGTCCTTGATGAGGTCGGCCTGGTGCTGGTAGTAGTAGGTGGAACGACGATTGTTCGTCCAGCTGCCGACGGCAGAGGGGGGGCCGTAGGAGTCATACGTCGGAACGACGACCCGGTCCATCTGCGGATTGGCGATCGGGAAGCCCTGTACGCCAAACCCGGCGTTGTTCAGGAACGCCGCACGATTGATTTCGTCGGTCAGGGTGAATCCCGCCGCGCTCTGGTTGGCGATCGGGCCGATGTTGTAGTTGCCCAGCACGTCGCCGTTGACCACCCAGTTCTCCTGGCGCTGGTAGTTGCGACGGGCGAACAGGTTGAAGAGGCCGGTCTGGAGATTCAGGTTGTTCGGCAGCACATTGGTGCCGTGGCGGACGTACTTGAGGTGAGACGCGGAAAACTTCGCTTCCCAGCCATCGCCAAAGCGATGGAGGATCGCGAGGCGCTGGCGCTCCTGCTTGTGATTCTCCATGACGCCCTTCGGATAGTAGGCCTCAGTGCGGCCTGCGCCGACGTAGAGCTTGCCGTCCGGCATCACGAAGTTCTGGCCACCCGCGATGCTGGTCACGTCGACGTAGTCGATCGCGGCACGCACCGTGGTGTTCTTCAGGTCGACCTGAATCGTGGGATGCACCGCGAAGCGCTGATCCTCGACGTTCTTGAAGTAGGCATCGCCATCCTGATAAGCCGCGGCGACCCGGTAAGACACCTTGGAATCGCCGAGAGTGCCGACCGGACCGGTCGAATCGATCTCCGTCCGATGCTGGCCCCAATCCTTGATGGAGAAGCTGACCTTGTTCATCGAATACGGCAGGGGCTTCTTGGTCGACTTGAGGACCACGCCTGCGACGCCGGCATTCGCATAGAGCACGCCCGCCGGACCACGAATGACTTCGTACGAGTCGATATTGACGTTGTCGCTGTACGGCACGTTCTCGATCGCATCATCCATGTACGGATTCAGCGTGCGCGCACCGCGCAGACGGATGGACTCGCCGCGGTAGAACTGCGACGCGCCGGCGTACTGCAGCACGTCGGAAGTCCGGGTGGCGCCAATGTCGTCAATCAAGTCGCGCGTCACGACGGTGACGGACTGCGGGATCTTGATGAGCTCTTGATTGGTCTTGAAGCCGGAGGCGGCATTGGTCGCCACGTAGCCTTTGCCCTGGGTGGTTGAGACTTCGAACTTCGATAGCGCCACGACCTCTTCCTTCGGGCCGGAGGAGGCTGCGGGGGTGGTCTGCGCGTTCGCCGACACGGAAACCGCGGCTAGGGCGGTGACGATCTGACAGGCGCGTCGCCCGAAGGCGCTGCGGCGGGGGGTTTGGTTCATAGGTTTGATACGCCATAAGAGGTACCAAATGGCGCGTGTATACGACTCCCCCCTCGTCACAGGGGAGTCAATTTCAAAGCGACGGGTCAGGGTTTTCGCGCAGCGCAGAAACGCTCAACCGCGCCCCCAAATCGGAAGTCTGACCCGTCCGAAAACCGAAAATTCGCTTGTATACACCAAAACGGGTAGCACCCTTCTCCCTGCTCGTTCGTCTTGAACCTTAACCCCACTCTCCTCCTCCTGACCTCATGATCTCTGTCCTCGTCGTCGGCTGCGGCAGCATCGGTGAACGGCACCTCCGCTGCTTCCAGAAAACGGGTCGCGTCCGCGTCACGGCCTGCGATACCAGCGAGCCGCTCCTCGCCACGCTAGCGCAAACCTATGGGGTGGAGACCGCCACCAACTGGACGGCGGAGCTGGCGTCCGGTCGTCATCAGGTGGTGGTGATCTGCACACCGGCCCATCTTCACGTGCCCATGGCCCGCCAAGCGTTGGAAGCGGGCTGCCACGCCCTGATTGAGAAGCCGCTCTCGCAGTCGTTCGCAGGAGTCCCCGAGCTGCGCCAGCTCCGCGACGCGAAGGGCCTGCGCGTCGCGGTCGCGTACGTCCTGCACTCCTACGATCTTTACTCGGAGGTCCGCGACTTCATTCGCAGCGGCGGTATCGGCGCGGTCAAGCAGGTCGTCCACAGCAGTGGTCAGCACTTCCCCACGTGCCGCCCTGCCCACACGGTTCCGTACTATAAAACCTACTACAAGGATCGCGCCACCGGAGGCGGGGCGATTCAGGACGGCCTCACGCACGTGGCCAACTGGATCGAGAGTGTGCTTGGCCCGACCGACTCGCTGTACTGCGACTGCGCCCACCAGGTACTCGCACACGTCACGGTCGAGGACACGGTGAACCTCTGCGCGCGCCATGGTGACGCGCTCGTGAACTACACGATGAACCAGTTTCAGGCGCCCAACGAGTCCTTCACTCAGTTCAATGCCGAGGCGGGAAGCGTCCGGATGGAGGTCCACCTGCGCCGCTGGGGAATTCAGCGCCTCGGCGAGACTGCGTGGACGTGGAAGGAGCTGCCCCCGGTGGAGCGGGACACCTTCTTCGTCGTACAGGCGAATCGCTTCCTCGATCTCGTCGAGGGGCGTCCAGCTCCCCTCTGTTCCTTGGAGGCAGCGGAGCAGACGCTCCGGTTCAATCTCGCCGCCCTCGCCTCGGCGGATCAGGGCGTCCGCGTCCACTGCGCCAGCGTCATTTCTTAAACTCCCATGGTCTCAATCCCCCACTCCACCTCCCCCGTTGGCGGCAGCGGTCACGCTGCCGATTGATGCGAACCGCCGGCTGCTCAACCGCTACCGCTTCCTCGAGCACGAGATCATGCAGGTCCTCGCCGGCTGGATGCCGGCGGTGGGGCACTTCGAGACGAAGTGCGAGGTGGGACGCACCATCTGGGAATGCGCGCTGCACGTGAATGCGCTCTACCTGCGGCTGCGCGAGATCCAGTCGCCCGCCTTCCAGCGCCCCGACGACGCGGCATTCGTGCGTCTGGCGGCCGAGTTGCGCCACGCACCCGACGAGCACGCACTCGCCCGCGGCATCTACCGGGTCGTGTTTCCGGCCCTGATCAAGGCTCTCTCGGACCACGAGACGGCCACGTTTCCGAACAGCGACTTGCCCAGCGTGTACGCAATCAAGCATGCCTTGCTCGATCTGCGCGCGCAGCAGGAACGCATGCTCCCGCTGCTCGCCGCCGTCGAGGCGGAAGGGGCCGCGTCCCCCGCGACCACGGCGTGGGAACGGTACATCCAAGCTCTTCTCGACGCCTCCGGAGGCGTGTCTGGCACCGGCCCCCGCGCCGCCGCGCCGACCCCACCGCCCGAGCGCCAGGAGTTCAACCCGCCGCGTGAGGCCGCCCGCGACGCCCGCTTCACGAATCGCGGCGCCGACTTCGCCGTGATGCCGCCCGAGGAAGATTATCGCGCCCACACCATCGAGGAGTTCGAACGTTACTCCACGGAGATGCTGGCGGCGGAGACTGTCGCCGTGGTGCTCTACGGACTGCGCGACATGCCGTGGGAATTCCAGTTCGACAGCGCGCGCCATCTCTACGACGAGGTGCGGCACTGCCTGATGGGCTACGAGTGGATGCGCCGGAATGGCCTCGATCCCTTCCAGAGTCCGCAGTACCTGCAGGTCTTCCGCTGGCGCTGCCAGTTCCCGCCGGTCATGCAGTACTGCATGCTCACCATGGGCAACGAGGTCCACGCCTTTCCCTACCGCCATCGCCGCGTCGAGGCCCACGAGAAGTCAGGCGACCGCTTGAGCGAGCAATTCGTGCGCTACGACATCGCCGACGAGACGCAGCACGTGCGCTTCGGCCATCGCTGGCTTCCGGAGATGCTCCGCCACATCGGCGAGAACCGCTCCGTCGATACCTACACCGCCGACGCACTCAAAGTCTGGGAGAGCCAGTACCGCTCCGGCAAGCTACCCCTCAACGTCGAGTAACCCGTTCTTTTTCATGCCCCTCGTCCGCAATCCCCAAGACATCCGTCTCGCCATGCTCGGCTCGACGGTTGGCAACGGCCATCCGTACTCCTGGAGCGCCCTGTTCAACGGTTATGACCGCGAGCTGATGACCAAGGAGTGTCCGTTTCCGGGCATTCCCGCTTACCTGAACAAGGAGCCCGCCGCGACGGTCGCGATCCCCGGGGCGCGCGTCACCCACATCCATTGCGCCGGCAACGGCGGCTTTTCCGCCGAGCATGTCGCCCGCTGCTCGCTCATTCCCCACGTGGTTGACAAGCCCACCGACGTCATCGGGCATGTCGACGCGGTGATCATCGCCACCGACATCGGACACGAGCACGTTGAACGCGCTAGGCCTTTCGTAGAGGCCGGCCTTCCGGTCTTCATCGACAAGCCGCTCACCGACAACGAGCCCGACCTGAAGACGTTCGTGCACTGGGTCGAGCAGGGCCTGCCCATCATGTCCTCCAGCAGCATGCGCTACACGAAGGAGTTCATGCCCTACCGCCATTCGACCCGCGACCTCGGCGACCTCCGCTTCGTCAGCATCACCACGGCCAAGAGCTGGGAAACCTACGGGATCCACGCCCTCGAGGCCGTCTACCCGATCCTCGGGCCCGGCTTCCTCACCGTGCGCAATACCGGCACCGCCGCCCGCAACGTGGTGCACCTCACGCACCGCCGTGAGGTCGATGTGGTCGTGGTCGCTTCCGCCGATATGTACGGCAGCTTCGGCGTGCTGCAGCTCTGCGGGACGGCCGGCCGCGTGCAGACCGCCTCCAGCGATTCTTACTACGCCTTCCGGGCTCAGCTGGAGGCGTTCATCGGCTACCTCCGCTCCGGCGTGCATCCCTACCCTTTCAGCGAGACAGTCGAGTTGATGAAGCTCGTCATCGCCGGCATCCGCAGCCGAGAATCAGGCGGTCGCGAGGTCGCGCTCTCCGAGATCGACCCGCGCTGAGATTTCCTGCCAATCCCTAGACCTTTCCTCATGCAACTACGTCCTAGCCGCATCCTCCGGCTTCTCCGCGAGGGCCAGATTCCCTCGCTGCTCAAGATCAACCTTTCCGACCCACGGGTCGTGGAAATCGCCGGTCTCTGCGGTGTCGACGGGGTGTGGCTCTGCACGGAGCACGTGCCAAACGACTGGATCGGATTGGAGAACCAAATCCGCGCCGCGCGGATCCACAACATCGACGCACTGGTGCGCGTCGCCAAGGGAAGCTACAGCGACTACATCAAGCCGTTCGAGATGGACGCAGCCGGCATCATCGTCCCGCACGTCGCGGACGCCGACGAGGCACGGCAGATCGTCGACTGGGTGCGCTTTCACCCGGTCGGGCGCCGCGCCCTCGATGGCGGCAACATCGACGGCCAGTTCTGCCTCGTACCAGCTCCCGAATACTTGGCGCACTCCAACCGCGAGAAGATCGTCATTCTCCAGATCGAATCCCCGGAGGCGCTCGAGAACGTCGAGAAGATCTGCGCCGTGCCGGGCTTCGACGGCATCCTTTTTGGGCCGGGCGACTTCAGCCACCGCATCGGACACGTCGGCCAGCTCGATCATCCGACGGTCGTCGCGGCCCGCCGCCGGGTCGCCGCGGCGTGCAAAGCCTCGGGAAAGTTCTGCATGGCCGCCGGCCTCTACGCGCCGTTCACCGAGATGGTCGACGAGGGCTTCCGGGTCTTCAGCATCGGCGCCGACGTGGTCGCGATCTCCGGCTACGCGAAACAGCGACTCGACGTCCTCCGCGGCCACATCGACACCCTCCCCGCAACCGTCAAACCCGCGACCCGTTCCCCCTATGTCTGACCAAGCACCGCTCCCCCTGACCCTGCAAGGCAAGGTCGTCGTTCAATTCGGCGGCACGGGACTGCTCGGACCCGCCTTGATCGACGCCTTGGTCGCCGCGGGTGCCACCGTGGTGATCGCTTCGCGCAACCGCGATTCCCTCAAGGACATCGTGGCCGCTCACGCCGCCACAGGGCACACCGTCCACCCCGAGGAGGTCGATCAGCATTCCGAGCCGTCCCTGCACGCGCTCCGCGACCGAATCTTGGCCCAGCACGGTCGGATCGACGGCGTAGTCTACAATTCGGCGTCGCGTCCGATGAAATCGTTTGCCGACGATCTCGCGGCGTGGCGGCAGTCCATGGACGACAACGCCACCGGGTTCATTGCCACGATCCGCGCCTTCGGGGACGCCATGGCCAAGCAGGGCTCCGGCAGCATTGTGAACATCTCCTCGATGTACGGAGTCGTCGGCATGAATCCGTGGCTCTACGAGGGTACGTCCATGGGCGCTCCGCCCGACTACTTTTTCCACAAGGGGGGTATGATCAATGTCACCCGCTACCTCGCGGCCTACTACGGCAAGTCCAACCTCCGGGTGAACGTCGTGTCCCCCGGCGGCATCTACAATCCGGCCAAGCCGCAGGCCCCGGCCTTCCTCGAGAAGTACGAGAAGATGACGATGCTGGGACGCATGGCGGAGGCGCGCGAGCTGGGCGGACCGGTGGTCTTCCTCCTCAGCGATGCCGGTCGCTACGTGACCGGTACCAACCTCCTCGTCGACGGCGGCTATACGGCACGTTGACGCCATGACTCCCTGGCACTCCCTCGCCGGCCGCACCATCCTCGTCACCGGCGGCGCCGGCTATCTCGGTTCCGCGGTCACCGAGGAACTCGACCGGTCCGCCGGCAAGGTCCTCTGCCTCGACCTTCCCGGAAAAGCGGCGGCGTTTGTCCGCGATCGCGGTCTCCGCAATACCCTGCCCTATGACGTTGATCTGACTGACACCGCGAAGCTCCCCGCGACACTCGATGCACTCATCGCCGAGCACGGCGTTCCCGAGGGCGTGGTTCACCTCGCCTTCGCCTCCTCCGCCGGCAAGACGGTCGAGGAACTCCTCCCGGAGGACCTTGACTCCACGTTCTGCCGCGCGCTGACGCCGACCTTCCTGCTCACCCGGCACCTCGCGGAGCGGATGCGCCCCCGGGGCTCGGGCAGCATCGTCCTGTTCGGTAGCATGTACGGCATGGTGTCACCGGATCCCCGGATTTATCACCTGCCAATGAAGCCCAATCCGATCGATTACGGGGCCAGCAAGGCGGCGGTCATTCAGATGACCAAGTACTTCGCGGTGCACTACGGCGCCTCCGGAATCCGCGTGAATTGCGTCACGCCGGGGCCTTTTCCGAATCCCCACGTCCAGCGATCCCACCCCGAGCTGATCAAAGATCTCTCGGCGAAGACAGCGCTCCGCCGCATTGGCACGAACCCGGAAATCGTCGGCCCGACCCTCTTCCTGCTCGCCGACGGCGCATCCTACGTCACGGGCCAGAGTCTCGTGGTCGACGGCGGCTGGACCGTTTGGTGAGATGGACGGCGTCGCCGAGTCCCGGCGACCCGCACGGGGAGGTAAGCCCGCAGACCGTGCCGGGGCTTCGCGCTGGCGGTTGATCACGAAGTCGGAGAGGACCGCCCCGGCTTGGGCACCGGCAGACCCTCCCGTTCGAACGTGCCGCGGCCACGTCGGAACGGGTGAATCGTGATCCATACTTGCAGGACGGCGCAGAGCGGGGAAATGTAGGAACCGAGACCGGCCGCACTGCGGATTTCCTGTGCTGCGGCATCCCGGTCGAAACGAACTCAACCGAACTCCCCTAACCATCATGAAGCTCCGCCTCGCCCTCGCCTGCACCGCACTGTTCTTTGCCTCGCTCCCCGCCATCGCCCTCGCCGATACCGCGCCCAAAACCGTCATCCACGTCGTCACAGTGAAATGGAAGGAAGGCACGACGCCGGAACAGATCCAGGCCGCGCTCGATGGCGTGAAGGCGCTTCCGCAGAACTTCAAGGGCATCACCCGCGTCTGGACCCGCTCGATCAAGGTGCAAGGCGGTGCCGCCAACGCCTTTGTCATGGAGTTCGCGAGCGAGCAGGCCCTCAAGGAGTACTCGGGCAGCGACGCCCAGAAGACCTGGTACAAGACCTACATCCCGATCCGCGAGCGCAGCACGACGTTCGATATCACGAACTGAGCCCTCCACGCCGGGTCCCGCGTGACCCGGCCAACGATCACGCCCCGCCGGGGCGGGCGGACGAATTTCCGTCGCGCCCGCCCCGGGATTTTCCCTTGCCTCGCCCCCGCGCGAACCCGAACCTCTGCCGGAGATGAGGATCGATAGCACCAGCAAAGCCTATACCTTCATCCGCAACAAGATCTTGGGTGGCACCTACGCGCCCGGGACGAACCTCAGCGCAAACGCCCTCTCGTCCGAGGTCGGCGTGAGCCGGACCCCGATCCATGACGCGTTGCGTCAGCTGGAAACCGACGGCTTGGTGGTCATCCGTCCGAAGATCGGAGCGATGGTGAAGTTCATGGACTTGAAGGATTTCAAGGAGCTGTGCTGGATGCGTAAGGTGCTTGAGAGCAATGCGGCGGGTCTGGCGGCGATCGAGCATACCGACGACGATCGGCGGGAGATTGGGGCGGCGCATGACGAGATGCTCGAGATTGCGGCGGCCGCGGGCCGGGACGCGCTGCGGGAACCGAGCGAAGAGCTCAAAAGCGCCCTCGCCCGCGTGGATATCCGCTTTCACGTCGCGGTGATGAATGCCGCGCATAATTCCCTGCTCAAGACGGAGATCGTCCGCCTACGGCTGATCAACCGCGTCGTGGGCGGGATCACCCCCCTCTACACGGCAGAGATCCCGGACTACCTGGCGGAGACGCAGAAGACCTTGGCCGAGCACCAGCGGATTCATGACGCCATCGCGGCCCGCGAGGCAGCCGCGGCGACCGCCGCGATGGAGGCCCACATTCAGGATATCCTCGACCACAGCATCAAGCGCATGCTCGGCGAGGAGGCGTCGCAGATGAGCGCCCTCGGCATCTAGGAAGGCCGGCGCGGCGTCGACCGCGACCACGATCCTCCGTTTCACTTCCCGTCTGCCGAGACCGCCAGGCCACGCGTGCTCGGACGCAGAATCTGAGCCACCAGCATTGCGACGGAGAACGATGCGGGCGGTACCCACAGGCTTGCCACGGGTAGGGCCGCGACGATCCATCCGGCGACGACGCCGGCCGCGATACCGGCCAGAACCGTCCATCCCGGACGCTCCCGCCGTCCCACCGCCAGAACGAGGCACGCCAGCATTGGTCCGAGGAACGCGCCCATCACCTTCGCCTGCGCGTCGAGCACCGAACCCAGATTCTCCGCAAAGCCAGCCAGCAGCGTGGCTCCCACGCCGATCAGCAGGCTGATCCATCGGCCGAGGCGGTAGCTCTCCTCCGGCGACCGGCGCCGACCCCACCGCGCCAGCCAGTCCGTCGTAATGATTCCCGCGAGCGAATTGATGCAGCTGGTCATGCTGCTCATCGTGGCCGCCAGGATCGCCGCAATCAGCACCCCCGCCACGCCGGGCGGCAACTCCCGCACGATGAAGAACGCGAGAACGTGGTCAGCCTTCGCCGGCAGCGCCGGATCCGGATTCCGCTGGTACCAGGTCGATAGGAGCAAGCCCGCCACGACCAGCGTGACGATGACGATGGCGACGCCGACCGCGTTTACCGTGAAGGCGCGCGAGGCGGCGGGGATCGATTCGGCCGCGAGGTAGCGCTGCAGTGACATCTGGTCCGCGAGGTAAGACCCCAAATTCGCGACCGTGATGCCGAGTACGACCGTCCAGAAGGTCAGGGACTTGGCTGGATCCAGCGAGAAGTCCAGCACCTCCAGTCGACCCCGCGCGGCCCAGTCCGCCCACACCGCCGTCCAGGGCAGATCCAGCCGCGCGAGCAGCAAGCCGACGATGAGAAGCATCCCGCCCATGATCACGACAAACTGCAGCGCATCCGTTACGATCACCCCGCGGATGCCGCCGATCACCGTGTAAACCGTCGAGGACAGGCCGATCACGAGCACGATCGGCCAGAACCAGCCCGCGGAGAGCCCGGTGGATCCGATGATGATCGACGTCGGCACGTAGAGCATCACGCCCATCCACCCCACGCGGAGCAGGAAGAACATGGCGGAGAGGGACACGCGCACGGGGTACCCGAAACGCTGTTCGACCACGTCGTACGCGTGGATGCCTCCCGCCGCCAAGTAGCGCGGCAGGAACCAGTGGATGAGGATCCACCAAGCAATCGGCAGGCAGATGAGCCCCAGTCCGATCTTCGCGCCATCGCTGTACGCCGCGCTGACGTAGACGATGATGCTGATGCCGGACATGAAGGTCGCGGCGATGCTCAGCCCAATCAGGATCTCACCAAGCCGGCCACGGAACACACCCCGCGCCGTGAAGTACTCATCCACCGCCCCGGTCCGCCCTCGATACGCGATGCCAAGGGCAACCGTGGCGATCAGGTAGACCGCAATGACCGCAAGGTCGATCGGGCGCATGGCGGCGACGGGCTCCGGGTTGGGACGCGTCAGGCCACCTCGCCGCGCAGGCGCTCCAGCCCGAACAGGGCGAGGGCGTTGTCCCAGAGGATGCGGCGACGGTCCGATTCGGAGATTTCCGCGCACTCGATGCGCTCCCGCTGCATCGCCACGTGATACAGCGGCGTGTCGCTGCCGAAGATGAGGCGCTCGGCGCCCACCTCCCTGACCGCCCACTCCACCAATCGGGGCAAGATGCTGCGCGCGCTCGAGGTATCGATCCACAGATTGCCCTGCCGCGCCGCCTGCACGGCCCGCACCTGCAGGTCGACGCGTCCGCCCGCCCCGGCCCCGTTGCCCAGGTGCGCCAGCATGACCCGGGCCCGCGGGAAGCGATTCGCGAAGGGCACGAAGTTCTCGGGCAAGCTGTTCGGGCAGCCACTGTGCGCCTTCACCGGCACCCCGGTCTCCTCAAAGAACGCGAAGAGTTCATCGCCATGGTCGGAGATGCGGTACGTATGTTCCTCCGGATGAACCTTGATGCCGACGCACCAAGGCGTCTTGAGCATGCGCCGCGCTTGGTCGTACGTCTCCGGTTGGAGGGGATTCACGATGACATACTGAAGCAGACCAGGCGTCGCCTGCACATCGCGGTGCGCGGCTTCGTTGGCGGCCACCACGGACTGATCCCGACCGCGCGGGAGCAGGCCGGCGAGCGGAGAAACGATGGTCCACGTCACCCCGCACGCCCGGGCGCGCTGCGCCACCTCGGCGGCGGAGGCGCTCGAGAAGTCGGAGAGCAGCCGGTTCGCGTCGTGATACGTGCCGTAGTGCCCGTGGGCGTCGAGGGCGGGAAGCCGGGGGGACGGAGTCGAGGTCGTCATGCGAGGGAAAAAGGGAAAGTGAGTGAGGGTTCACCGCGTGAAGCGGAAGGAGTACACGTCCGCATCGATCAGCTGTATGCGCAGCCGGATGGGAAGGCCGACGTGGCCACTCACCGACTCCTTCCCCCGCCAGCTCACGCGATGCGCGATGCGATCGCCGATGAGCGGGTCGCAGTCGTCGAGCGAAAAGCCCGGCAGCGGGCTTCCCTTCTCGTCCTGCAGTTCCACCCGTACTTCACCCGCCGCGCTCGTGGCAAAATTCAGCTGGAGCTCGTCGCCGCGAAACGTGAGGGGAACAGTCACGAATTCCCCGCCCGCGTAGCCGGCGTTCATCGAGGCAAAGCCATCAAGACGCAGGACCATGCGCTCGAGGTGGTTCGCCGGCTGGAAGTGCTGCCGGGTCACGAGGAACGACATCTCCGTCGGGCTGGTCTGCCACAAGCCGCCGTGCTGCGGCGGGTAGTTGCTCCGCGAGGCCCAGTTGCCGGGGTTGGCGCCCGGACGCATGAATGCCTCGAGAAACGGCCGCTGGTAGACATCGCTCCCGGGGCGGGTCACCAGGAGAATCAGATCATTCGCGTCGCTCGCGAAGGTGAGTCGGCGCTGGCGCGAGCCGGGAACGCTACGGATGGCGAGCTCCCTCTCATCCTCGAGGCTGAGTGCGCGGCGTCCGGGATTGAAGCGGTTCGCCAGCGCGATGTAGAGATCCGGCGCGCGGAAGTACGGATGCGTGCCGCTCTCGTAGAAGTGTTCCCTCGGGGTGTCACCGTACGACATCGGTTGCTCGGAGGACCACTCCACCAGGTCCTTGGAAGTTGCGCGGAAGACTGAACGCACGCCGTCGCCCAACTGCGGCAGCATCCAGTCCTGCAGCGTCCGCGGATGCGGCTTCGCCGCGTGATCCCACCAGCGGAAGTAGCCGACGAAAAGTTGCTCGGCCTCGGACCAGAAGATCCCGCCGCCGTCGAAGGCGTTGGGACGTTGGCTGGACAGCTTCGACTGGATCGTCGTTTCATGGAATTCGGCGCCGTCGGCCGATCCGAGCACGACGAGCTTCCGCTCCGGACGTCCCGCCGAGTAATGATAGTAGCGCTTTCCGTCCGACCACACGAAGGCCTTCACGCGTTCATTGGCCGGCACGCCCGGCCGCGGATCGTGGAAGGTGAAGCACATGCCCAGTCGTTGGCCGCGCCCGTCCGAGATGATGTTGTTGTCCCGGGATCCGTCGAAGTCGATCAGGCCGAGCGAGGGCCGCTCCCAGGTGATCCCGTCCTTGCTCGTCGCAAGGCAGAGGTGGTACGTCTCGCTGTCCGTGCGCTTGTCCACGCCGCGGTAGAGCATGCGGTAAAGGCCGTCCTGCCGGTAGACGGAGCTAATGTAGAAGGTATCCCCCTCCCACGGCCGCTCCGAGCGGAGGGCGATGCCGCCGGAAACCGGGGCATGCTGCACGAGGCGGGCCCCGGACGCGGTCGCGACGAGGGTCGCATCCACGAAAAGCTGCAGGCGATCGTCCACGGGGCGCGCACCTTGGCCGAAGCCGGTGACGGCGATGCCCGCAGACAGGACAAGGAAACACCGACGAAGGAACGAGTGCATGGTCATGATGGAAGGGGACGGTTGCTGGATCGAGAGCTCCGGTGCACTCACGCCGCGGGCGAGGGACTCAACCGCACCTTGACGCCGCGGATCTCGCCGCCGCCGCCGGAGGGAGCAGTCCACAGCACCACGAAGACCGAGTCGTCCGGCAGCACCACGGCCGCGGGTTCGCCGAAGGAGAAGTTGGTCCAGCTCTCGTGCGTCGTCTTCGCTGGGTCCTGCGCCGGGCGCGGCGCCGCCCAGACACGCGCGTTGCTCGCAATGCCGAAGCGGGCGCCTTCGGGCCGCACGCGGGCCAGCCAGACCCCGATGTCGCCGTGGCGTCTCTGATTGTAGACAAAGAGCGCCTCTGCCTCCCGCCACGGCGCCAGCGCCGTGGACTGCCCGAGGATACCGGTCGACTGCGTCGGGCCCCACGTGAAGCCACCATCCAGCGACAGCGCGAACGCGTTCGGTTCGTCGACTCCGGGATTGATATGCCACGCAGTCCCGAGGATTCGGCCGTCCGAGAGTTCAACCACCCACGCCTCCGCGCCATTCGCCTTGGGATTGGGGAAGGTCACCATGCGGGACGCCCGCCAGGTCCGGCCTCGGTCGTCGCTCGCGAGGGAAACGATCTGGTTCGTCTCGACCGCAAGCGTTGGATCAAAGGTGCGGTAGGGAGCGTAGCAGCAGACGAGGCCTCCGGCCTGCGTCTCGCAGAGCGCACCGGGGGCCTCGGCGCTGCCGGCCACCGGCTGTGGAATGACGCGGAAGGGCGCCCACGTGTGCCCGTCGTCCGAAGACTCCGACCAGATCAGTTCGTTCGCCTTCAGGCCTTGCAGGGCATCAGACCAGAACAGCTCGCCGGGGGATTCGATCACCGTGCGCGAGCCGAAGAAGAGTAGCCGCCCGCCGAGGCCCCGGCTGATTGACCCGAAGATCGAGTACTTCCCGATGAGGTCGGGCCACAGCGGACCCGACTGCCCCCACGTCAGGCCTCCGTCCGTGGAGCGGGCCAGCATCGGGGTGAAGTCATTCACGCCGAGTCCCGACTGCGCGACGAACGAGCAGGCCAGCCCACCGCCGGAGGTGCGCACGACCCGCGGTCCCGCGAGGGCGCTGAAGGCAGTACCCGGCGGCATCCGACACACCACGGTTTCGAATTCGATCTGATAGCTCATGAGAGGAGTTCCTTGGTTTGCTCAGAAGGCGCAACCCTGGCCAGCGCCGAGGCGTGACCGGGGACGGGAATTTTCCGCGTCCCGAAAGCCGACTGATCCGTGCGGGGAGAGAGGTGATCCGCTGCGTCCATCAGCGGAGGTGATCGGGCAACAGTTCCGGGGTGTTCTTGCGCACCCAGGCGATCACCTGGCGCACGTGCGCGGCCGTCCCGCTGCGATACGGCGACTGGCACTCGACGCCCACGTCGACGCCCCCCGCGACCCGCTGGATGCGGTCGACGGCGGAGTCCCACAAGCCCTGCTCCTTGACGAGGGGAATGAGCGCCTCGTACAGGTAGCGGTGGATCGCGTCGGCCAGCGGCTTGGCCTCATCCATGCGGCCCGCCGCGCACAGTTCGTACAGCCGCACCACCTTCCGCGCATTGAACCCGGTGATCGAGCAGTAGCCGCCCCGGCCGCCCGCCGGGATGCGCTCGAAGAAGTCTTCCCCGCCAAAGATCGCGACGTCCGGCGCGGCCTGCAGCAGCGCCCGAACCGTGGCCACGTCGCTCCCGGTATCCTTGGTGCCGATGAACGTCGGCACCGCGGCGGCTAATTCGCCAAAGAGCGGCGGAGCCACCTTGCGCTTCGAGCGACTGGTCAGGTAAAGCACGATCGGCGTCGAGCCGGCTTCGTCGGCGATCTCCCGCACGAAGCGCAGCACTTCGTCATCCTTCAACTCCAGCCAGAAGGGCAGCGCGATCTGGATCGCGTCGGCTCCCGAGCGGATCGCGTGGCGGATGCGGCGCCGCGCCGTCAACGTGCTCAGCGCCGTGGCGCCGATCTGGATGGGCAACCCGGCGCCGTGCGCCTCCGCACAGGCGATTTCGGTGATGCGCTCGTACGTTGCATCGGTCTGCGCGTAGAACTCGCCTGTCGTTCCACCCGTGTAGACACCGTGTACGCCGGTGTTCCCGTAAGCCCGGATCTCCCGGGCGAAGCGCCGTGCGTCGACCGTGCCGCTCGCGTTCCACGGAACGATGAGCGCACACCAGACGCCGTGCAGGTTCTTTCGATTCAGACGAATGAGTTTCTTGGCCATAAGGGGACTGAGGTTGGGTAAATCGGCGGACGCCGGTGATGCGTGGATTCAGAGAAGCCTCAGGGGAGATTCTTCCACCATCGCAGCTCCATCGCGCCATAATCGGCGATGGCCGCGAGATCGACGCGACCGTCGCCATCGAAGTCGGCAGCCACGATCTGATTCGCGTTCGGGTAGTTGGTTTTGACCGCGTGTTTGCGCCACCGCCCGGCGGGATCGCCCGCGTGGTCAAACCACGCAATCTCCCCGGGCATCCAGCCCAGCGCGGCCACATCGTCGCGACCGTCGCCGTTCAGGTCCGCCACGAGCACATCCACCGCTCCCGGCAGTTCGTGGCTGATGACGTGCTTGCGCCACTGGACGCGATCGTCGGCTCGGCCCGCGTTCTCGTACCACACCACCGATCCGGGTCGGGTCTTGCCCTCGGGAATGGGGAGGTAACCGCCCCAAGCCAGGACCACGTCAAGACGGCCGTCGCGGTTCAGGTCCACCACCTTGGTGAACACCGGCTCGGGACTCGGCGTCAGGTCGATCACATGACGC
The DNA here is from genome assembly GCA_040381375.1 of Opitutaceae bacterium. Classification (GTDB taxonomy): domain Bacteria; phylum Verrucomicrobiota; class Verrucomicrobiia; order Opitutales; family Opitutaceae; genus ER46. Next base: position 4,420 of record JBEIHL010000002.1, on the reverse strand, counting down.
GTCCACGAAAGGCCGGAACTCCCCCGGACCGGCTGGTACCAGACCACCATGCGTGAGTCGCGACTGGTCGCGACGACGTCCAGTCCTCCGTCACCGTCAATGTCGCCCGCGTGCACGCTCGAAGCGCCCGGGAAGCCACCGTCGATCACCGAGCCCTCCCACTCCGCCACCTCGAGGTTCCCGGGATGGCGGAAGAACTTGAAGCAGTTCCCCAAGCGCCAACCGGCCCCGACGACATCCGGGCGGCCATCGCCATCGAAGTCGGCCACCGCGACATCCACCGAACCGAGCATGTTGCCCTTGGCGATGAAACGCTTCCTCCACCCGTCGCCACGGTCCAGCGCGGCCTTCCCGGGGTTCTCGAACCACACGATGTCGCCGAGAAAGTTGTCGACCATGACGACGTCTGGGCGGCGGTCACCGTTGAGGTCGACGATCACGTGGCGCTCCAAGCGACGGCTCGGATCATCCCGGACGATGAAGCGCCGTTCAAACCCGCCCTTGCCGTCGTTTCGGAACCAGTAGACGTGGCTGTTGCGCGGCGACGGTCCGCCGGACTTCGCGGGACGCCGGATGCCTGGATCTTCCGGACCGCTCCCGGCAGGTTCGCCGGCGTACGGCTCCGCCTGCACGAAGCCCGAGGTGTCGGCAGTGACAAGGTCGATAAATCCATCGCCGTCGAGGTCGGCCGCCTGCACACCGAAGCCGTACGTGTAGTCGTCCCAGATCAGTCTCTCCTCAAAGCGCGGGATCGGTGCGGGGGATGCGGAAGCGGACGCGGCAATGATTCCGGCGGCGAAGCCGACGAAGAAATGGGCTCGACGGATCATGGAGGAAGCGGGGGACGAAGGCGAGGCCACGGGTATTAGGTTCCGGCGAGTTGGGCCGGGGTGAGCTCGTTGAGCAGCGGCTGGGCCCGCTCAAGACGCTCGAGGTTGAGGGAGAAGATGTCCCACACGCGCTCCAGAAAGTGGGGGCTGAGGCCGGAGCCGGAGATGTGGGGTGTGAGGATGACATTCTCCATGCGCCAAAGCGGGTGCTCGGGCGGCAAGGGATAGGCGTAGTGCGTGTCGAGCGCGGCCCCGGCGATCCAGCCCTCGCGGAGGGCGCGCACCAGCGCTGCCTCCTGAATGATCGGTCCGCGCGCCGGGTTGAGGACGAACGCGTGCCGCGGCAGCGCCTGCAACTCGCGCTCGCCAATCAGGCCCTCCGTTGCCTTGGTCAGCGGCATCCCGACAACGAGGAAATCCAGGCCTTGCAGGAACTCGAGCTCCTGACCAGCGCGGAAGCTCCGATCTGGAAGCAAACCGCCCGGGTCGCCAGTGCCCGGCACGAGGTACACGTCGTCCCGTGCGGCGATGCCGCCGCGCGTGAGCGCGTGCACGCGCAGCCCCATCGCGCGGCAGAGACGAGCCGTCTCGCGCCCGATGCCGCCGTACCCCCAGAGACCGACCGTCAGTCCCCTCACCTCGCGCTGGAAGCGCGCCGAACGATCCCAAACCCCGCGCTCCTGATGGCGGATCATCTGGCGGACATCACGCGCCAGATTGATCATCATCGCGACGTTCCACTCCGCGATCGGGGTGTCGAAGCAGCCCCGTGAGTTCGAGGCGCGGATTCCCCGCGCGGGCAGGTCGAGACCGAAGAGTTGGCTGTAACCGGTCGACGAAAGCTGAATCCAGCGGAGGCTCCGGAGGTCCGTGAAATTCTCCGGGGGCAGCGAGCAAAGAAGCACCTCGACCTCCCGCAGGCGATCCGGGTCGATTAGCCGACGCTTCTCTTCGGGCGGATTCATCAGATCGATTTGATGACGACCGGTCGCGCGGAGCGCGGCGAGGGCAGGATCGAAGGGGGCGAGATCGACGAGGACTTTCATCACGAGACGGGGTCGGAGAGCACTTTACCGGGCACGCTGATGAACTCCCCAGACCCTGGGCGGAAGGGAAAGCGTCGCTTGATGTCGTCGGTCAGGTTCACCCCAAGGCCGGGCCGCTCGGGCGGCAGGATGTAACCGTCACGAAGGACCAGCCCCCCGTCGATCAGTTCGGAGTGGAGGGGTCCGTAATCCGGAGGTACTTCGAGCATGCAGGTGTTCGCGGCGGCGAACCCGGCGTGGACGTTCTGCATCAGCGACGCGCCGGCTCCCCACGCGTGGGTCGCAACCTCGCGACCGCGGCTGCCCAGCATGCCGGAAACCGCCAGAAACTCCCCGAGCCCGCCGGTGAATGACGCGTCGGGCTGACCGATGTCGAAGCAATCCTGCTCCGCAAACACGCGCCATTCGTACGTCGCGGTCAGGAACTCGCCCCCGGCGATGGGGATGCTCGTGCTGCGACAGAGCTCGGCGTAGCCCCACGGATCGGTGTACGGTCGGAGTTCTTCGAAGAAGAAGAGGTCGAACGGTTCCAGAGCGCGGGCGACGGCAATGCACGTCTCAAGCGGCCAGATCGCCCCTTCTTTGTTGTCCATATGTGCATCGAGCATCAGCCACGCATCTCTGCCAGCGCGCTCCCGCATGAAACGCACCTTGTCCGCCTCGAAGTCGACGGCCTCCGCCTCGCTCTCCGGCGTGTACCAGCCGCGGTCGCGGGTGAAGTTGCCCACCCCGACCTTGATGCCACGGAAGCCGAGGCCGAAGTAGTGGTCGATCTTCCGGCCGAGGTTCTCCTGCGGGTAGTTGGCGGGACCTCCGGTGGCATAACAGGGGAGCCGCCGGTGCTTGGCGCCGCCGAGAAGGGCGTGCACCGGAAGTCCCGCCTGCTTGCCCTTGAGGTCCCACAGCGCGGCCTCAATGCCGGAAAGTACGGCGGTCCCCAGTCCCACCCGGCACCACGAGTTGCCGCAGCGATACATTCTTCGCCACAGCAGGGGGATGTCGTCCACCGACTGGCCGATCAGGATCGGACGGAAAAACTCCACGATGCCAGGAATCACCTCCGGACAAGCGTAGCCGGCGTAGGTCTCGCCGAGCCCGACGGTGCCGTCCGAGCCGACCACCTCGACGAATGCGGCGCTGCGCAGCCTCCGCGCCTCGCGGAGGAAGGGATCGTTGGTCGAGGGCCCGGTCAGGAGCGTGGTGCGGACGTCGACGATCTTCATGGGTTGAGTGGAACGGACTGGCCCGCCGCTGCGCTGCCTCCATGGGCAATCAGGAAACGCGCGGCCTCCGCGCTCCAGCGATCCGCCAAGGTGTGTCCGGGGGAATCATCCACGATCAGGAGACAGAGTCTCGAGGTGGCAAGGCCACGGTCCGCCTCGATGCCGGCAAGGCGCTGCACCAGCCGCGCGTAGGCTGCGGTTCCGACCCGCCGGTCGGCGTTCCCCAACGCCATGTACACCGGTCGGCCGGCCAACGAGACGGCGTAATTCTCCAACGCGAGGGCCGCCACTGCCGGGATCTCCCGCACGGCGGCGAACTCACGCAGTTCCCGCCAATCCGTCACCGGGGCTAGGCCCGCGACCGCGCTGATTCGGTCATCCGCCGCCGCCAAACGCAATGCACAGTAGCCGGACCGTGAATTCCCGCAGACCACGATCCGTCCCGGCTTGGCGAGGCCGCGGCGAATGCATTCGTCGATCACCGCCCGGCCGTCCTCGACGAAACCGGCGAAGGGGTCGCGGCCGCTGAGCAAGCGCTCCCGCAGGCCGTCGATTCCCTTCCCCGCAGCATCGATCCGCTCGCCGTGTGCCGGGACGTCGAAGCTCGCGGCGCGGTGCCCCGCTGCGAGCAGGCGCCGTACTGGGTCTCCGTAAAGGGGATCGTGGAGCGAGGTCGCGCGGTCCGTCGCGAAGTTCAACAGCAGCAAGGGATCTGCCGCCAATCCTCCGCCCGCGGGCTCCAGCAACGTGACGCCAAGTTGCTCCCCGCCGCGCGACACGTGGAAATGGGTCTCGGTGGGGGCGGACCCGGCCGCCGCAGGCCGTACGCTCCCGACGGCAAACAGGAGCGCCACGCTCGCGCACCTTGCCAACGGGGCGCAGGTCCAGACGCGGGTGGGCCGTAGCGAGCGTTCGAGGCCGTGACCGGAGCCGACGTTTCCATCGGCCGCGCCAGTCGCACGATCACGCTCCCTTGGGCACGGGTTACTTCGTGGCGAGATTGAGCGCATAGAGACGAGGGTACGTGCCCTCGCTGCGTTGGAAGTGAATGCGGAACCGGACGGTCTGACCGGCCAGATCTCTGAGGGTCCGCGCACCCCAGGCGACCTCGGCATCGAACTGGTCGCCGGCTCCGCGGGTGCGTCCGCCCGCGAACCCGGGAAGCGACCGGAAATCGGCATCGGCAACCTCGACCCGCAGTCCCGCCAGATCGCTGGCGTTGAGCGTGAGCGTGCTGGCAATGCCCGCCGGCAGGGTGACGGCCCGGGTCCACACGGCGCCCTCCGTCTTGATGCCACTCCAGGGATTCGCGCCCGCGAGG
>JBEIHL010000001.1:0-41453 GCA_040381375.1 Opitutaceae bacterium | reverse complement strand
CTGGTCGACGCCGGCCTCGTGATCGAGCGCTGCGCCGAGCCGCGCCCGTCCGCCGCCGCCGTCGCCGAGCGTCCGACGCTCCGCGACGGCGAGGTCGCACCGTACTTCCTGATCGTGCGCGCGCGGCGGCCCGCGCTCCGCGTCACCCCCGCAACGGCACCGGCAAAGGCGTGAGGTCGGAGCACGTCCGCGAAGGACCTCCGGCCCCGCGGCTCACTTGAGCCACTGCGCCAGCCAGCCCTGCACCTCGCGGTACCAGAAACGGCTGTTCTCCCCCTTGAGAATCCAGTGATTCTCGTCGGGGAAGACGATCAGGCGGCTCGGGATCTGCAGGCGCTGGTGGAAGCTCCAATTCTCCAGCGTGTTGTTCAGCGGAACTCGGAAGTCATTCTCACCGATGGTCAGCAGCATCGGGGTCCGCCAGCCCGTGCCTTTCGCGTGATTGCCCGCGAGGCGCACCGGATTCTGCTCCCGCCAGACCGGGCCCTGCTCCCACACGGGACCGCCACTGCCGACTTCTCGGTGGTAGATGACGTCGCTCGTCGCCCACTGCGACTCCAAGTTCACGAGGCCAGCATGCGACACGAACGCGCGGTAGCGGGTCGTCGTCGCCTGCAGCCAGTTCACCAGGTGCCCGCCGTAGCTCGCTCCCGCCGCCGCGACGCGGTCACCGTCAAGGAAGGGATAGCGACGCAGCGCCTCGTCGAGGCCTTGATTGATTTCGTCCGCGGGCGTCTTGAGGGGATCGCCTTGGATCGCCTGGCCGAAGGCCTCGGTGTAGCCGCGTGAGCCGGAGTAGTTCGTCATCACGAGTACGTACCCGGGCGCCGCGAGGAGTTGGTAATTCCAGCGCACGCTCCAGGCATCGCGGAACTGCGGCGCCGGGCCACCGTGGATCACCACGAGCACGGGATAACGCCGCGCGGGATCAAACCCCGCCGGTCGCAGCACCAGGGTCTCGACCGGACGTCCCAGGGCACTCGTCACGGTGAAGGATTCCAGTGGACGCCGGTCCAGCGGGGCGAGGCGTTCCGCGTTGAAGCGGGTCAGCGGCTTGCGCGCGCCGGTTGCGAGCTCGAGTTCGACCAACTCAGGCGGGCTCAGCGCACTTTCGGAGGAAGCGACGATCCGCCCAGCCTCCGCCGCCAGCGATGAGATCACGCCGGCACCCTGCAGGGGACGCGGGGTCACCGGGCCACCGGTCACCGGTACGCTGAAAAGGCGCGTCTGCGCGCCTTCCTCCGCCGCCAGCAGGACGGTCCGCCCGTCCGCGAGCAGCACGAAATCCGCAATCGACAGGTCCAGCGACGCCGTGAGGTCAACGCGCGTCGCCCCTTGCATCGGCCAGGGAAACGAAACGACGCGGCTGTGATGGTAGTTCTTCCCGTCCCCGCCCGGGCTGAAGCTGACGAGGAGATGGCGCCCATCCGGAGTGAAGACAGGCCCGCCGAAACCATCCGAGCCCGCCGTCAGCACCTGCGGCTCCCCTCCCTTGAGTCCGACCAAGTAGAGCTGCGTGCTGGTGTCCGCGTACGCCGCGCGATCGCGCTCGGTCGTCGCGACGAAGACCACGCCCTCACCATCAGGCGTCCACGCGGCCGAAAGGCTCTGCCCAGCATCCGAGAGCCGTCCCGCGAAGCCGCGTTTCGCGACGAGTTGCGACCCAGCAAGAATGTCCCGCGCCACTGCCCCCGCGCGCGCCTCCTGGACGAAGAGCGACGGGCGGCGATCATCCAGCCACTGATCCCAGTAGCGAATGGGAAAACCGTCGTACACGCGCGCGGTCCACCGACGATCTTTGCGCTCCTTCGCGGCGCGCTGGTTCGCCGCGTCATCCTTCGCGCCCGGGTAGACGTCGCTGGAAAAGAGGATGCGCTCCCCATCCGGGCTCCACTGCGGTCCGCGCGCTCCGGTGGAGAGCTGCGTGATCCGCTCCGCTTCGCCGCCGGTCTCCAGATTCAACACATAGACCTGCGTCGCCTCATCGCCGTCCCGCTTCGCCGAGAAGGCCAGTCGGCTCCCGTCCGGACTCCACGTGGCTCCCGACTCCGCGCCGCGACTGTGCGTCAGCCGATGCGGCGGCGACGTCCCGTCCGTCGCAACGAGCCAGAGGTCACTCGCCTGCTCCTTCGGGTCGTACGCCGGGTCCGTCACCGAAAACACCACGCGGGTGCCATCCGGGCTGAGTACCGGCGCACCCACGCGCTTCATCAACCACAGGTCCTCGTGCGTAATCGCGCGAGGGGCCGCAGCCGTGGCCGCGCCCACCGCCGGTGCAACGCCGGTCGGAGCCGCGGCCGTTAAGACCGCCAAGGGCTGCCGGCCGAATGCGGACACTGCAGAAACCCCGGCGACCAAGGAAACCAACAGGATCAGAAGTAAACGAATCATGCCGAGGAGCCTAGGTAATTTCCTCGGCGTGGCGACTCGTCCCCACATTTTTCTCGCTTCCCGGAATGCCTCCGCCCCGCGCGACCTCCTCATTCCGCCCATCCGCGCGCTTGATCAGACTCCCGCTGAGCTCGAGGCGGAGGGTCACCGCCATCGCTCGTTCCGCCGACCAACCCAGCGCGCTGGCAATCTCCTCCGTCGCAAGAATCGCCCCACCCCGGAACAGTTCGAGCACCGCCGCCTCCGCCGGCAAAGCGGAGTCGCCGGAAGGCGAGTCAACGCCGTCGGGAATGTCGTCGCCCTCCGACCGGTCAACCCGCACCACGCCGCGCGCCGGATTGTCCGGGATCGGCCCCGGCCTCAGTCCGCGCAGGTAGCTGAGTTCGTCGACCACATCCTCCGCCGAGGTCAGCAGCACGGCACCGTCGCGGATGAGTTGGTGGCACCCGGCACTGGTGGGCTGATCAATCCGCCCCGGCACCGCCAAGACGACGCGACCCTGCTCGGCGGCGAAGCGCGCGGTGATCATCGAGCCACCATCGACGTCGCTCTCCACCACCACAATCGCCGCACTCATGCCGGCCACGATGCGATTGCGCATCGCGAAGGACTGCCGGTCCGCTGGACGCCCCAAACGAAATTCCGAAAGGAGCGCGCCCTCGCGCGCAATTCGCTCCGTCAGGGTCCGGTTCTCCGGCGGATAGACGAGGTCCACACCCGTCCCGAGCACCGCGACGGTGCGGCCACCAGCATCCAGCGCGCCTTCGTGAGCCGCCGTGTCGATACCGCGCGCCAAGCCGCTCACGACGCAGAAACCCCGGCGCGCCAGCTCACCGCCCAGCCGCCGTGCCGTCGCGAGTCCGTACTGGGTCGTGCGCCGGGATCCCACGATCGCCACGCTGGTCTGCGCCGGCTCATACCGACCGCGACAGTAAAGCCCGATCGGCGGATCGTGAATCTCCCGCAGCAGGATGGGATATCCTTCATCCTCAGCCGCGAGGAAGGTCGCCCGGTTCGCCCGCAGGCCGCGTTCCTCCGCCGCGAGATCCACATGGGATCTCCACGCCACGAGCGTCTCCGCGATCACCGGTCCGACCCCTCGCACCGAGCGCAGGGCTGCGGGGTCCGTCGTCAGCACGGCCACCGGATCGCCACCGCAGGCCTCCAGCAGCCGATTCGCCGTGATCGGTCCAAGATGCGGCAACGCATTCAGCACCACCAAAGCTTGCGAACGGGAGAGCATAGGTTCCATGCGCAACCCCTGCGCGGACCCCGCGGCGCGGGCAATCGCAGAGCCGCCTCGCGGAAGCCCAAATTGGGTTCAGCACCGGGCTTGCCGATCGCCGGAGAGCCCGCCGGCGCCGGTTCCCGGCGCTCCGGCGCTCCGGCACGTGACCGCAGCCTCCGGCGCTCACCCTAGCCGGCCCGCGACGCGACACGCGCTCCGCAGCCGGACCCGGGGGCGTCCCTGGGCCGCCGCACACCCCCTCAATACACCGCCCGACCGCCCGTCAGGTCGAAGGTGAATCCGGTCGTGAAGCTGTTCTCAGGCGACACAATAAACGCCGCCATCGCCGCGACTTCCTCCAGGGTGCCACAGCGTTTCATCGGAATGCGGTCGGTCATGTACTTCACCTGCGCTTCGGGCATCGCGTCCACCAACGGGGTGCGGACCACCGCAGGGGCGAGCGCGTTCACGGTCACGCCCGTCTCCGCGTAATCCTTGCCCTGCGTCTTGGTCATGCCGATCACCGCCGCCTTCGACGCTGAATAGGCCACCATGCCGGCATTGCCTTCCTTGCCCGCAATCGAGGCGATGTGCAGCACGCGACCATAGTTGCGCGCGAGCATCGCGGGAATCACGTGCCGCGAGAGGATGAAGGGGCCGCGGAGGTTCGTGCGCACCACGAAATCAAAATCCGCCGGATCGACGTCATGCGCCTTGAGCGCCGTCTTGCCGGTCACGCCCGCGCTGTTCACGAGGACGTCGATGCGGCCGCGCCGTGCCACGACGGTCGCCACCGCCGTCGCCACCGCCACGTCATCCGTGACGTCGACTTGGAGGCAGAGTCCCTGCGCCCCGAGCCAACGCTCGGTCTCGGGAAATCCCTTCGGATTGAAATCCAGCACCGCGACGAACGCCCCCTCCTGATGGAGGCGTCGTGCGATCGCGAGGCCGAGGCCGGAGGTGCCGCCGGTGACCACGGCGGTCTGACCGGAAAAACGGCGTGAAGCAGAGGGAGAGGTATCGCTCATGAGTGAGGCCGCGCCGTCCGGCTGGGCCGACCTGTATTTCGGCAGTCTCGCACCGCGAAGTCCAGCGCGGGCTACGGGCTAGACCCGATCCCAGCGACTCGGCGCGATGCCGGGTGCATCGCCGCGCATATTCTTCGGCTTGTTCGGGTGATTGAAGTCGAAGCCGCGGCGCAGGTTCGGGTTCTCGAAGAACCGCGCGAGGTGCGGCGGCACCTGAGCCAGCTTATCGGCCGGCCACGTCGGAATCTTCTCCTCCGCCGGACCCGCCCAGGCCGGTCGATAAAGGTACGCCAGCATCCCGCGCTCACGGGTGCCGACATTCGGGCAATTGCCATGAAACACCTTGTGGTTCAGCAGCACCGCCGAGCCCGCCTTCGCCGGCACCGCCACCTCCTCGGGGTGACCGGTGTAACGCGTGTAGGGATTCGCATCCGCATGCATCGAGAGGTGCGACCGCGGCACGACGAGGAAGGGCGACACGTCCGCGGTCAGGTCGTCGAGGTAGTACAGCACCCGCACCTGCACGGGACATGAGCCCGCCCAGCCGAAGATCTGCGAGCCGTAGGGCTGGCCGTCCGTGTGCAAGCTGATGCCCGGATGCCCAGGGAGCGACAGGGCGTACACGCCGCCGAGGAAAAGGATGTCCGGGCCCAGCAAGGCCTCCACGAACGCGATCGTCGGCGCATGACCGACAAGGTTGATGAAGTCCGGGCCCTCCCACTGGATGCCCCGGCGCCCGCGCTGCTTGTCGCTGTAGTCCGCCGGGATCGTCTCCACCGGGGCGAGCTGGCGCTTGAAGTTTGCCACCTGCTCGGGCGAGAGCAGGTCCGGGAGGACGACGTAGCCTTCGAGTTCGAGGTGGCGGATGCGCTGGCCGAGGGTCAGCGAGGCCCAGTCCGTGGTATCGAGCCGGCGTGAACCGGCGGCAGTGGGGGCGGGCGTGGCGGCAGTGGGGGCAGCGTTCATGATGGCGGGGAAGGACTCGGACGGGTGATGAGCAATGTAGACTTCGGAACCGGGGAGAGTGGCGAGGGGACGATCAAGAAAAGGCGGACTCTAGAAACACCGACGCGTCCAGACGCCACCGCACACAGCCGAAACGGGAGCGGCTGGCCACGGGGGCGTGGATCCCATCGAGGGTACGCGCACCGGTCCCGGCAAGCCGCCCAGAGTTGTCTTTTTCACAGACAGCTTCTTCCACGCGGGATTGACCGCTTGATGACTCCCCGCGAGAACCCTGCCATGCCGCTTGCGCTCCGCCGTCTCAGCCTCGTCGACCAGGTGGCTGCGACGCTCCGGACCGAGCTGGACGGATCACGCTGGCCCACGCAATTGCCCGGCGAGCATCAGCTCGCGACCCTGCTGCAGGTGAGTCGTTCAACCCTGCGGCAGGCTCTCCAACTCCTCCAACGGGAAGGGCGGCTGGCGGTGCGACGCGGCAGTCGTTGGCGGCCGTTGCCGGCGCGCGATGACACCCCGCGCTCAAGGTCCGCCTCGCGCGGTCTCCCCGACCGCTCCAGCCCTTCCCGCGTTCGCTCGCCCAGTGCTCCTGCCAGCCTCGCCCACCCACGACCCCGTCCGATCCAGCGTCCCGGAATCGCCGGGACCGAAGTCGTGGCGATGATCTCGTCGCTGCCATCGGCCGAGCAGTCATGGTCATCGATTCTCATCCGCGACGAATTGCGTGCCCAGCTGCAGCGGGCGGGGATGGAACTACAGACGCACGTACTCACCCAGCGCTCGCCGCGCAGCGGCGGCGCGGCGCTGCGGCGGCTGCTCACGCATACCGGCGCCGCCGCCTGGGTCCTCGCTTCGTGCTCCGAAGCGGTGCAGCGCCACTTCGAGCGGGGCGGACAACCTGCACTGGTTCTCGGCTCCGCTCATCCCGGCGTGGCCCTGCCCGCGTTCCGCATCGATCTCGGCGCGGCGCTGCATCATGCCCTCGGCACGCTGCACCGCCACGGGCATCGGCAGCTCGCCCTGCTCTTGCCGCGGACGCCCTTTGCCGGGACGCGGGTGGTGGCCGCGAGTCTCGCCAACTCAGCCGGATGGCTGAGCGAGCGCGGCATGGCTGTCACGGTCCGTGAACACGAGAGTTCGACCCCAGGAGTGGGCGCCGCGCTCGCGGGCTTGCTGGCCTCGCAGGCACGGCCCACGGCCTTGATCGTGATGCTACCCGGAGACGCTCTGAGCACCCTCGGACATCTGCACGCGCGCGGGGTGCGCGTCCCAGAGACGATGTCGCTGATCTGCCTCTTCGACGACCCGTATCTCGCGCGGCTGACCCCGGCACTCGCCCGCTACACGTGCGACCCGGCGCTCTTCGTTCGTCGACTCGCCCGGCAATTGATCCGACTCGTGCACTCCGGCGCCCGCCCGGCTCCGGTCGCAGTCGTGCCGGAATTCATCCGCGGCGGCACGCTCGGCTCGCGCAGCAGCGCCGCGGGCTAGGTCGGCCAGCGCCGTCGCTGCACCGTGTTTCCGCTCAACTCGTTGCGCCTCGGCCTCTGGGACGAGGTGCGCCGCTCGCCGGGCCGGCGAAACCGGGGGCGCATTGACGGCTTGATCCCGGGGGCAAGGCGGGGTTGGCTTTCGCTTCCATGAGTACTGCACCTGCGCAAGAAAACGCCGTCATCAGCACCTCCTACGGTGACCTCACGATCGCCTTCTGGTCCGAGGTCGCCCCGAAAACGGTCGAGAACTTCAAGAAGCTCGCCCGAGAGGGTTTCTACGATGGCACCGCGTTTCACCGGATCATCAAGGGTTTCATGATCCAAGGCGGCTGCCCGAACACGCGCGCCGGCGCCCGCGGGATGCCCGGCACCGGCGACCCGGGCTACAAGCTCAAGGCGGAATTCAACGCCAAGTCCCACCAGCGCGGCGTCATCTCTATGGCGCGCGCCGCCGATCCGGATTCAGCCGGCTGCCAGTTCTTCATCTGCCACGGCAACGCCTCGTTCCTCGACCGCCAGTACACCGCATTCGGCCAGCTGGTCGGCGGTGACGACGTCCTCGAGCGCATCGCGTCCGTCCCGACCCGCGCCGGCGGCGGCGGCGAGCGCAGCACCCCGGTCGACCGCATCGAGGTCACCAAGGTGTCCATCGTCCCAGCCGCCAGCTAAGCCGGGAGAGGGTCAGGCTTTGTCCTTTGTTCTGCCGGTACGTTTCACCCAGCCGACCACCGGCACGCCGACCCACACGCACCGGCGCCCCGTCCTCACCGCCCCAAGCCTTGCAGTCGCCGCCGCCCCGGCGGTGAGAACAAACAACAAAGCCTGACCCTCCCCGCCCAGAGCCCCGCAGTCGCCCCCGCCCCGGCGGCGAGGACAAACTGCAAAGCCTGACCCTCTGGCGCTAAGCCTCCACCGCGCGCCACCTGCGTCGCGGTGGTTCTCCCGACTCCCTCCCACCCTTCCGTGAGCACCGCTGCCTCCGCAACATCACCCACGGTTTCTTGGCGGGAGTTGTCGTTTCTGCCGGTGAACGCGGACGAGATCCCCTCGCCCGCCCTCATCTTGCGTTGGGAGGCTGTCGAGGAAAACCTCCGCCGCATGATCGAGCGGGTGGGCTCGCCCGCGCGGCTGCGCCCCCACCTCAAGACGCACAAGCTGCCGCAAATCATCGCCCGACTCGCGGAGCTCGGCGTCACCAAGGCCAAGACCGCGACCATCGCCGAGGCGGAGATGGCAGCAACCGCCGGCGCCCGCGATGTGCTCCTCGCCTTCCCCGCGATTGGGCCGACCGTCCCGCGGCTCGTCGAACTGGTTCGTACGTTTCCGACGGTGCAGTTTTCCGCACTGGTCGACGACCCCGCGGCGCTCGACGCACTCGGCGCGGCCTTTCAGGGCGCGGGCCTCGAACTCCCGGTCTTCGTCGACCTCGACGTCGGCATGCACCGCACCGGCATCGCGCCGGGCGATGCCGCCGCCGCGCTGTACGCGCGCCTCGCGCGCACGCCCGGGCTGCGACCTGCCGGGTTGCACGCGTACGACGGCCACTTGAGCCAATCGGATCTCGCCGAGCGCACCGCCGCCTGCGATGCGGGGTTCGCCACCGTCGTCGCGCTGCGCGACCGCCTCCGCGCAGCGGGCTTGCCCGTGCCGGTCATCGTCGCCGGCGGCACGCCGACCTTCCCCATCCACGCGCGCCGTCCCGACGTGGAGTGCAGTCCCGGCACCTGCGTGCTCTGGGACGCCGGCTACGCGAGCAAGGTGCCGGACCTCGACTTCGTGCCCGCCGCGATCCTGCTCACCCGCGTGATCAGCCGTCCGGGCCCGAACCGCCTCTGCCTCGACCTCGGCCACAAGGCGGTTGCGAGCGAAATGCCCCACCCGCGGGCGATCTTCCCCGCCCTGCCCGACGCTAAGCCAGTCGTGCACAGCGAGGAACACCTCGTGCTTGAGACCCCGCACGCCGCCGACTTCCCGGTCGGCACGGTGCTCGGCGCGATCCCGTGGCACATCTGTCCGACGGTGGCGTTGCAGAGCTTCGTGCACGTCTCTCACGCCAACCGCGTCGACGCCGTCTGGCCCGTCGTCGCCCGCACCCGCCGCCTGAGCGCGTAGCGTCCGGCCGAGCAGTCGGCCGCCGACCGGGGTCGGCGCAATCCAGGATCGGTCGTTCGAGTCTGGAACTCCGGTAACGTTCGCCGCCCCATGCCCACACGCAACTGACTCCGCCGGCACGACGGCCGCGCATCCGCAGCTTTGCCCCATCTGCACCCGCGCTCCGGCGACGCGCCCGATCCGCGTCACCGAGACACCAAGACACCGTCGATCTGCAACAGGGAGTCGGGTTCCAAGCGGGTCATCGAGCTCCGCAGCTTGACCAACTCGAACCGGCAACGACGACGAGGTCGGTAAGCCCGCATCCGGCGGGCGATGCTACGCAGTCATGCCGGACCGCCCTGAGCCTCCCCCGGCTCAGCGGAGTCTCAAACGAGACGCAGGACTTCGATGATTTTCCGCTTGAGCGCACGCCGACGCTCCGCGCCCACCGTACCGATCTCCGCCTCGATGTCGTCCTTGTTGACCGCGTACACATACCCGCAGTCCACTGCGGTCAGGAATTCCAGTCCCTCGGCGCCGTTGAGCAGGACCTGATGCGCGCGGGCGGGACTCCCCGGCGACACCTTGGTCCCATGCAGCACGTTCACCCGTAAAATCCGCGAGTCCGCACAGTACTCCTCGTTGGAGAGAATGACGGCGGGATGAAGGTCGCGATCCGTCGGACGGAACCGCAGCCTTACGACCGCCCAGGGACGGATCTCTACGCCGTGACGATTCTTCATCGCCATCCGCCGTCCTTCGCCCGCGCCTGTGCATCGCAGCCTTCCGTCGATGCCTCGACGCCACCGATTTCTGGTCGGGACCTACTTCGCAGTCCGTCGTCGGCCACACCGGCCCGTCTCCTCCCCGACTGCTTGCCAACGCGGATGGCGATAAGGATTCCGGGCGGATGTCGGCGCTTCATCGCAGAGGCCCAGAGTCTGCAGGCGCCGCGTTGATCCGATCGACTTCGTCCTCGGACGGCCGGAAATATCCCACCGGGCGGAGCGGCACGGGTTCGGGCAGGACGAAGGGCACCAATTGCATAAAGTCGGAACCGTTCTGGAGGACGACGACCTCACCTTTTTTCGCCCGGGCAAAGAGCTTCCCGAAGTTTCGCTTCGCCTCGGAAACCCTGAACATCCTCATGAGTCTCAAACAAGACTCAAACGAGTCTCGCGTCAAGTCAGCGCGCTTAGGGGTACCGATCCGCTCGGCTCGCGCCAGCCCCGTGACGCCGAATTCCGTTGGGCGACACCCACCCCCGACCACACCCTCGCAGAGATCCATCCCGCGCATCTCTCCCAACTCCTCGAAATCCTGCCCCCGGCCCAGCGCAAAGACGCCCCTATTCAGGGGCCCTACTCAAAAGGGGTGAGGCTTTGCCCTTTGCCGCGTCGCACTCAACCTCCGGCGCAGTCGCTCGTTACGAGACGTCCGATCGACCCGGCTCAGGCGTGCATCACTTGGCCGCCGTCGACGTTCAGGGTCTGACCGGTGATGCTCCGGGCGTGGTCCGACGCGATGAAGGCCGCGAGCGCGGCGCACTCTTCCGCGGTCTGCCAGCGCCCCAGGGGGGAGATGCGCCGGATCTTGTCCTCCGCCCACGTGGCGTAGTTACGCTGCTCCGCCGTCGGCAGCGTGCGCTGGACCGCCTGCCAGACCGACTGGTTGAGGTCGGTCTTCACCATGCCTGGCGAGAGCGCGTTCACCCGCACGCCGTACGGCGCAAAATCGCGTGCGGCGCAGTGCACGAAGTTGATCAATCCCGCCTTCGCCGCGCTGTACGGGGGATCGGTCGGCGACCCGGTCTGGCCCGCCACCGATACGAGGAAAAGCAGCGATCCGCACCGCCGCCGAGCGAAGGTCGGCGCGAACGCGTGCGCCGCGATCACCGCCGAGACCAAATTGAGTTCGAGCACGCGCGGCCAGTCCGCCGGCGAGAGGTTCCAGAAGGGAAAACCCGCCTTGCCGGACCCGGCGCCGATGCAGAACACGAGGTGATCCGTCTCACCGCAGGCCTCCGCGAAACGCGCCACGTCGTCCGTCTTCGTCGCGTCACCCCGGAAGAAGATCGCATCCGCCGGCCACGGCGCCTCGGGCTCCGCGCGATCAAAGCCGCACACGCGGCAACCTTCGGCGTGGAACGCCGCGACCATCGCGCGCCCGATCCCGCGCGCCGCACCCATCACCGCCACGGTCTGTCCTGTGAGTTGGAGATTCATGATTGAAAGGACGAGTTTCCGCCCACCGCGGCATCGTACGGGACCGCCCGCCGGAGGCGAGCCCGCAGAACCCACCCAGCGCGCTGCAGGGGACAAACCACAAAGCCTGACCCTCCCCCCTGTCTCTCCGGAGGCGAGCCCGCAGAACCCACCCAGCGCGCTGCAGGGGACAAACCACAAAGCCTGACCCTCCCCCTGTCTTGCAGGCGCGGGAGGCTCGCTCCCCGTCGCTGTTTACACGACGCCTCGCTTCTGGTTTGGTCCCGACATGCTCCCTCACGTGGTGCCCCGTCGCGGCGCCTCTCTTGCCGGGTTCGCCTTCGCCGCCGGGATCGCCTTGGTCGCGACCTTCGCGCCGGCTACATCCTCGGCAGCGAGCCCCGCCACGCCGTCGCCTCTCGTCTCCAGCCCGGCGACGCCTCCACCGCCGCTCCTCACCCCGCCGCCACCTTTGGTGATCCGCGGGGCGGCCTTGTTCCAGGACGGTGCCTTCATCCCCAGCGCCGCCGTCGTGACGGAAAACGGCCGTATCGTCGCCGTCGTCCCGCCCGGCGACGCGATTCCGGTTCCCGCGGGCGCGATCGAAATCGACGGCACCGGCCGCTTCCTCCTCCCGGGCTTCATCGATGGCCACTCCCACGTCTCGCACCTGTTCCCGCAGGCCGGGGTACCGGTCGAGGAAGTCCTGCCGGACTACCTTCGAAACGGCATCACGACGCTCCGCGCCACCGGCGACACGATCGATGTGCAGCTCCGTGTCCGGGCCTACAGCGAGGCGCATCCCGACCGCGCCCCGCGGCTGGTCATGGCCAGCCCACTCTTCGACAAGTCTCCGCCCTACCACGCCGGCGTGAGCCTCGCGATCACCGACCCCGAGCAGGTGCCGCCGTTCGTCGCCTCGATGTCCGAGCTCGGCGTGCAGACGTTCAAGATCTACGTCGGCATGGATCGCCGGATCGGCTCCGCGATCATTCACGAGGCCCACCGCCACGGCCGCTGGGCAAGTGCCCACCTCCGGAGGTATCACCCGCTCGACGCCATCGAGGACGGGATCGACAGCGTCGAGCACATCGAGTCCGTCTTCAACTTTCTCACGCCACCCGAGGTCCCCGAGTGGCTCCTGCGCGACGAGCGCATGCACATGTCGGTCATGGCGGTGGAAAGTCTGCGACGAAAGATCCTCGAGGAGCAGGTGAAGACCGACTACTCGCACCCGCGGGCGACGGGGCTGATCAGCGCCTTTGCCCGCAATGGGGTCATGGTCAATCCGACCCTCATCGTCTACCGCAGCTGGATGCTGCTCAGCGACACGCCCGAAACCCGCGAACACCCGGACCTCCAGCGCACGCCGCGCCGCCTCGTCGAATACTGGGATTCCCTCGCCCACCACGCAGGCGCGAGCCCGGAGACGCAGGCGCTGCGCCGGCGGCAGTTCGCGAAGCTGCAGGAACTCACCGGCCTGCTCCACCGCTCCGGCGTCGAGCTGCTCGTCGGCACCGATGCACCGTTCCCGTACGTCCCGCCCGGGTATTCCTTCCATCAGGAGCTCGAATTAATGGTCGAATCCGGCGTGCCACCGGCGGCGGTCCTCCTCGCGGCGACGCGCAACAACGCCCGCGCCATCAACCTGTCCTCCGAGCTCGGCGAGATCGCCCCGGGCCGCCTCGCCGACCTGGTGCTGCTCGACGCTAACCCACTCGACGACATCCGCCATTCCCGCCGCATCGCCGCCGTGGTGCGCAGCGGGATTCTGCTCACCTTCCCCGCCAAGCCGCCCGAGGGCGCATCCGCCTCCACGCCGTCCAAGCAGGACTAGGGCGGATTCACGGGGGAGGGTAACACGGGGGAGGGTAACACAGGGGAGGGTCAGGCTTTGTCCTTTGTCCTTGCCGGACCCGCGCACGGCCCTGAGCCGCCCGAGCGGGGCGTCGGCGGACGGTCAGAGGCGCATTTTCGACTTCCGTTTTCGCGGGTCGACAGTACGGTTCCCCTTCCTGTGCCTGGAGAGGTGGCAGAGTGGTCGATTGTACCTGACTCGAAATCAGGCGTGCCCGCAAGGGTACCGAGGGTTCGAATCCCTCCCTCTCCGCCAGTTTACTAACGAACCGTGAATCGGCTAGTTGCGATCCGACGTGGCTAGCGGGTGGTCTCGAAGCAAGAACTCGCAGCCTGTGATAAAACGCCTGGTCATGGCGTTTGGCTCTGCACCGCATGACAAATGGTTCTTTGAATTTCACTTGGACGCGCAGGTGGTTTCACTTAGACGCGTTTATTCTTTCATTTAGACGGAAGAGAAGGCAGGCTGCCCGGGCGCATGAGTGCCAATGAAATTTACCCCCGGTTTGCGCTCGCCCGACTGGAGGAAGCCTTGGCCGACACCCCGGTGGTTCTGATTCATGGGCCGCGGCAATGCGGCAAGTCGACCCTGGCCCAAGCCGTGGCAAAAAAGCGAGGCTACACCTACTTCACGTTTGACGACGAAAATATTCTCCGCGCGGCGCGAGCGGACCCGGTGGGATTTTGCGCCGAGTTACCCGAGCGGGCCGTATTGGATGAGGTGCAGCGCGTCCCGGAGCTGTTTACGTCGATCAAAGGATTGGTGGACCGGGACCGCCGGCCCGGACGGCTGATTCTGACCGGCTCGGCCAACGTGCTCTTGCTCCCAAAACTCGCCGACTCCTTGGCGGGCCGGATGGAGGTCCTGCGCTTGGGGCCGCTCACGCAGCTGGAGCTAGGCGGGCGGGCGCCGGAGACCGGCTTCATCGATAGACTTTTTGGCGGGAAATTTCCCATTACGACTGGAGGCAGGCTGGGCGAAGAGTTGATTCACCGGGTCGCGGGCGGAGGATTTCCCGCCGCGCTGGCCCGCACCACCGAGCGGCGGCGGCGGGAGTGGCAACTGCAATATGTCGCCGCAATCACCCAGCGGGATCTGCGCGACCTGACACGCATCCGGTCCCTCGATGTGTTGCCAAAGCTGCTGGAACTCGCCGCCGGACAAACTTCCCGGCTCTTCAACGCGAGTGAACTCGCGGGACCTTTTGAGCTCAGCCGGCCCACGATCCGCGAATACCTGACACTGCTGGAACAGGTCTTCCTGATCGATATCCTGCCTCCATGGCACCACAACCGCCTGAGTCGGTTGATCAAGACGCCGAAGTTGCACTTGGCTGACACCGGCCTCGTCGCAGCCTTGCTGGGGGCAGATGTCGCCGCGTTGAAAGAAAACCGATCCCTCTTTGGCCAACTGCTGGAGACTTTCGTCTATCAGGAACTACGCCGCCAAGCCTCTTGGACGGACGGCAGCCACCGGTTATTTCACTACCGGGACAAGGATCAGCTGGAAGTCGATATTGTGCTTGAACGCGACGGTCGCTTGATCAGTGGCGTCGAGGTCAAGGCGTCATCGACCGTCAGTGAAAGCGATTTTCGCGGGCTCAAACGTCTGCGAGACGCGACCGGGGCATCGTTTCGCTGCGGAATTGTCTTTTACGATGGCGACTCGGCATTGTCCTTCGGCCCTCAGATGTTTGCGGTGCCGATCACCGAACTCTGGGTCGCGCGAACGTAAGTGCCGTCACTGCTTTGGCCGATGGCCAAAGCTATCGGATCTGCCGTCGGGCCATGGTTCCGGACGTCGTTGGAAAATCCGAAAGCGACACAATCTCGTAGGGCTGGTCCGTTTTGCCCACGGTTATTAGCACCACTTTGGTTCGCGTTAAAATCGCAATCCCACCGCCAGGCTACGGCTGGCAGGCCGAATCCAGCCGCTGACGCTCGTTAGAATGGGTGCCAGACCCGCGCGCCCGCACCCTTCGACGACAAACGACAAAGCCTGACCCTCGGTCCACCGCCAATTAGGCGGCGGAGAAAGACCGGCACCGGTTGGCGTGCTGGGTGGGTGATGCTCGCCACCCGCCCGCCCGCCCGCGGGGGCTACACCGCCGGCGTTGCCCGCCCGCCCGCCGATCTCCCTTCCGGGCACCGCGCGCCCGCTCGCACCTCCAGCCAGGACAAACGGCAAAGCCCGACCCTCAGGTCACCGCACCTTCAGCGTGCTATTGCCGCGCGGTTCCGAACGACGGATGGCGTTTCTCGTGCTTGAGAATCGTCACCCTTACGACATCTGACGTCTCCCGGTACACCACGAAGAACGGAAAGTTACGCAGACGAATGCGCCGAAACGTGGCGCCTCCTTGGCAGAACCCATGCTGCCGCGGACCGGACTTGATCGCCTCCAGACACGCCCGCAACTCCGCCTCGAACCGATCGGCCAAGTGCCTGCCCCCTGCCGTGACGTAATAGTCAATCGCCGCGTTGAAGTCCTGCTGAACAGCCGGATGAAACTCCAGGGTCATCCCCGCGGGTGCCGCACTCCCGCCCAAAACTGCTCTTCGCTCAGCGGCTGCGCGAGGCCGCTTTCAAGCTCGGCATCCCGCCGGCGAGCCTCGGCCACCATCTCATCTGGCGTGTGAGCGTCCGGCGGAGGGGGAAGGCTTCCCAGCAGCGTTGCCATAAGGCGTAAGCGATCGCTTTCCGGGAGCCGGAGGATCGCGGCCTCAATGTCTTGCAGCGCGCGCATGAAGACCACCGTACCGGAGGTAAAACGACTGGCAAGGGTGGACATAACTTCGGCAGAGGTGGAAGGCAACGCATGGGGCGCGCCGCCGACCTTTAGCGTCATGACCCAGAGCGTCGGCGCGAAGACTCGAAATACCCCGTTTCAGGGGCGTCGGGATGAGCACACGGCAAGCACAGATCAAGGACGTGCCCAGGAGCGAGGCTGAGCCTCCCCTATGCCCCCGGTCCGCCCCGTGGCCGAACGCCCCCCTGGCCCGCGCCGCCGCCCGCCCGCCGACGTCCCGCCCGGGTACCGCGCGCCCGCTCGCGCCGGCAGCGAGGACAAACAACAAAGCCTGACCCTCAGGCCACCGCCCGTTCCACGGGTTTCAGCTTGGCGCGTTCATGCCTCCACCGCGACGGACCGAGACTGGCTCCGGGTCGACCGGCCGGGAGCGTCCCCCCCGGAAATGCTCAGGTGCAGCCGGCAGCCGAGGGCGGCCGCGGTGCGGGAGAGAGTCGCGAGGGTAAGCGACGTGTTCCGTTGATCGAGGACGCGCGTCACCGCCGCCCGGCTCGTGCCCAGAGCGCCAGCCAACGCGGAGACGGTGATGCCTTGCTGACGCATCCGCTGGTTCAAAGCGACGGCGATGATCTTCTTCAGCGCAGCGGCCTCCACCTCCGCCCGAATCCCCGCGTCGTCCAGAAATCGATCAAAGTGACTACCGACGTGGGGGTTGACCTTGGACTTCACGCTGCCGCCGTTGGGCTTGGACGAGGGCGTGGAGCGGCGTGCGATGGGTTTTCTTGATGAAACCATGGAGCAGGATGATTTGGCCGGCGTGGAAACAGAACAGGGTGCGGGCGATGCGGGTGGCAAGTCGGGAGCGGATTTCCCAAAGTCCGCCCCCCAGCGAGTCGACCCACGGCAATCCAAGAGGCCAGCCGTACTGAACCGTCTTGATGTCGATGCCCACCTGCCTGCGCTCGTCGGCCGGCAAGCGGAGCAGCCACTCCCGCACGGGCTCGTTGCCCGCAGCGGATCGGTAGAAGGCGCAAGGGATGGGATGGCGAGGAAACCCGGATGGATCTCGCATGTATCAAAAAAGATGCACTGTCAAGGGGCGATGGAGAAAGGCGACGCACGGGGCCCGCCGCCAGGACCGAACGTCGAGCCGCCACGTTCGCGGCCGCGAGCGGCGGTGCGAAGACCGGGAAGGCCCCGTTTCGGGGCGCTGGAGCGAGCACTCGGCAAGCGCAGATCTCGCAACGGCTCGGAACGCAGGCTGATCCCTCCCCGCGCCACCCGTCAGCCCCGCGCCTCCTGACACACCGCGGCGTACGTCCCCCGGCCCGCCGACCCCGGCTCGGGCACCCTACGCGCACGCTGACCTCCGGCGAGGGTAAGCGGCAAAGTCAGACCCTCAGGCCACCGCGGCTTCAGCGAACTGCGGCGATTAACGCCCCCCATCTCCGCAAAACGTGCGGCGATTAAGCGTGGCCCCGCCCCACCGCCCGCGCCCTTTCGACGACAAACAACAAAGCCTGACCCTCAGGTATTCTCGTCGTCGCGCGCCGAGCGGCGCGCTTCCTGGTTCGCCGGGAGGTGGTGCGGGAGCACGAGGTAGTAGTTCATCAGCCACCAGCTCCGCGAGAAGCGGTACAGCACCAGCGGCACCGCCACCGCCCCCACCCCAGCCACGATCGAGGCCGTCCGCCCCGCAAGCACGCCCGTCAGGTACAGCACCAGCACCGGCACGAGGAAGCCCACCACGGTCACGCCGTAGTTCAGCGACATCGCCCCAAGAAACCCGCCTTCATCCCGCTCCAGCCGCAGGCCGCACTCCGGGCATTCCCGGTTCAGCACGAAGAACTGGTCGTCGCGGAACAGCGACCGCGCCCCGCAATTCGGGCAGCACAGGGTCATGCCCCGAGCCACGATCTGCGCACGCGTCACTTGCATGGTGTTGAGGGGGGAAGGAAGAGGAAGACGTTGAAGAGGAAATCCGGTCACCCGCGCCGCAGCTCAGACCGCAGCCGAAGCCGCCGTCAGGCCGCGCTCGGGACCTGGCTCAAGCCATAGCCAAGGCCATCGTCCGCACCACCGCAAGAGCCGTAGCCCAGGGCCCAGCCTACCGCCGTCGCGCCCCACCTCAAGCATCCCGGCTCGCACTCCGGCACAAAAAAAGACGCTCCCCCGCAGCGGGAGAGCGTCTTTCGTTGAAACGGTTTCGCGCGGGCGATTAGCCGCCGAGCTGGAAGCGGACGAAGCGGCGGATCTGGATGTTCTCGCCGGTCTTGGCGATCTTCTCCGTGATCAGCTCCTTCACCGTCTTCTCGGGGATCTTCACGAACGGCTGGTCCAGGAGGGCCACCGTCGAGTAGAACTTCTCGAGCTTGCCCTCGACGATCTTCTGGACCGCCGCGGGGGGCTTGCCGGCGACCTGCGCCGCCGCGATGTCGCGCTCGGCCGCGAGGTCAGCCTCCGGCACCTGGTCACGCGACACGTACAGCGGGCTGGCGGCGGCGATGTGCAGGCAGAGGTCCTTCACGAAGGAGCGGAATTCATCGTTGCGGGCGACGAAGTCGGTCTCGCAGTTGACCTCGATCATCACGCCGACCTTTCCACCGAGGTGGATGTAGCTTTCGATGAGGCCTTCCTTGGCGAGGCGATCGGCCTTCTTGGCGGCGGAGGCGGCGCCCTTCTTGCGGAGCAGCGTGATCGCTTCCTCGACGTTGCCGTTCGTTTCGACGAGCGCGCGCTTACAGTCCATCAAACCCGCGCCGGTCTGGGCGCGGAGGTCATTGACCATCTGGGCGGAAATGGGAGTGCTCATGGCGATAATTCAGGTAAGGGTTGCAGGGTGCACGGCCCGCCGGGAGGGGCGCCTCGGCGGCGCGTCGCGGGAGGGCGACGGCCGGCGCGGGGCGCACCGGGAGGGCCGCGCGGTGGGCTTACTCGCTCTTCGGCGCCGCGATCTTCTTGCGGGCCGGGGCCTTCTTCTTCGCAGCGGCGGCAGCAGCCGCGGCGGCGTCGCCCTCACCCTCGACGTTCGCGACGAGCGCGCCCGGGAGGGACGAGAGATCAACCTCGGCGGCCGGGGCCGCAGCGGGCTCGGCGGTGACGCCGGTCGCGGCGGCGACTGCGGCCGTGGCGGCCTTCAGGTCCGCGGTGCCGCGCGCCTGGCGACGCGAGTCGCGCTGGGCGAGGCCGGACTGGATGGCGGCGACGACGGTGTCGACGATGATGCGGATGGACTTCACGGCGTCATCGTTGCCCGGGATCGGGAACTTGACGGTGGTCGGGTCGGAATTGGTGTCGACCAGGGCGACGGCGGGGATGCCGCAGCGGTCGGCCTCGGCGACGGCGATGGCCTCGTGGGAGACGTCGACGACGAACATCGCGCTCGGGAGATCACCCATGTCGACGATGCCGGCGAAGTTGCGCTGCATGCGGGCCATTTCGCGGCGGATGGCGGATTCCTCCTTGCGGGAGAACTTGCCCAGCTCGCCGGCGGTATCCATCTGCTGGTACTTCTTGTACTTGGCGATGGACTTCTTGACGGTCTCGTAATTGGTCAGCGTGCCGCCGAGCCAGCGGTCGACGCAGAACGGCATGTTGGTGGCGCTGGCGGCCTCGCGGACGATTTCCTGGGCCTGGCGCTTGGTGCCGACGAGGAGGACATTGCCGCCGTTGGCGACGGTTTCCTCGAGGTAGGCGACGGCCTTTTCGAGGGCGGTGAACGTCTTGCCGAGATCGATGATGGTGATCCCCTGGCGGTGGTCGAAGACGTAGGGCTTGGAGCGCGGATTCCAGCGCTTGGTCTGGTGTCCGAAGTGGACGCCGGCATCGAGGAGATCCTTGACGTTGATACTGAGGCTCATGGCAGTTGATCTGATGTTCCTGACCTTGAACACAGGTCGGCCGGGATGGCCGCCTTGCGATCGATGGTATGGGTTATGGTTGAGATGACCTCCACCCGGGATGGGCGGAGTCGTCCAAAACAGAGCAGCGGCCCCACCCTGGCAAGCGAGAATTCCGGGGGAAACGGAAAAGGCCATTGACACCCGGACCGCCGCGCGCAACGTCTGACCTTCCCCTTGTTGCAGGGTGGAGCAGCCTGGTAGCTCGTCAGGCTCATAACCTGAAGGTCGCTGGTTCAAATCCAGCCCCTGCACCCAATTTGAAAGCCCCTTGGATTAATTCCGAGGGGCTTTTTTGCGGGTGGGTGGCGAGAGGGCCGACGCGCGCCGTACCTCTGTCTCCCGACATTTTAGATTGCGGTACGCCCCTATAGCATAAGCAGCTCCGGCGCCAAAGCTACCCTTGGCGCCTCCTCCGCTTAGAATAACGCAGTCATAAGTGGGTGGCATAAAGGTCACAAGTGTTCCATTTGCGCCAAAGAGCGGCCCACAGGCGGCGCCCCAGCAAGACGCGTCACATGGTCCAAGAACTTGCAGATCTCGTCTTTGGAGGTATCAAATGCCAAACTCACACGAATGCATTGCTGGGCCTCGAGAAACGAAAGGCCCATCGCAAGTGCGACGTGGGAAGGCTTCTTTGCACCGTAAGCGCAGGCTGAGCCCGTTGAAACCGCGACCCCCGCAGCAGCCAACGCATCAACGACATCGTCGCCGTTACAACCGGGCAAATAGACCTTAAATGTGTTGGGCAGACGCGCGGCTTCACCGCCAAGAATCCTGGAGCCCGCGACACGCTCAATTAGCTCTCGTTCAGCGTAATCGCGCAACCGAGCAACTTTTGTGAAATCCTGAGTCCTAACGAAGGACAGTGCGGCCGCCATCGCAGCGAGCGATCCAGGATTTTCTGTGCCAGGACGAAGCCCCAGCTGTTGTCCTCCCCCAAAGGTGATCGGGTGGAGCGAATTCGCATTTCTCACGAAGAGCGCACCCACACCTTTAACACCGTGAAATTTGTGCGCGGAGAAACTGAGAAGGTCCACCGAGTTCAACTCGTCTTCCAGGTCGATGGCGATCTTGCCCACAGCTTGGGTCGCATCCGTATGAACAAGTATCGCGGGATCTACCTGCTTCACCGCGTTTGCCAATGAGCCCACGGGCTGAATCACTCCGGTTTCGTTGTTCGCGAGCATCAACGACACAAGCAGCGTATCCGCCGACAAGACTGATTGTAGCGAGCTTAAGGCGACCAGCCCATCCCTGGTTACCGGCAGACGGGTGATCCGGTAGCCTGCGCGCTCTAAATGGTCGGCCACCTCGAGAACCGACGGATGTTCGATCGAGGAGACGATCACGTGGCGGCGCGCCGGCTCGCGTCGCGCGGCACCGAAAAGAGCGAGGTTGTTCGCTTCAGTGGCACCGGAGGTGGCAATCAGTTGATTGGGCGAATCGATCTTCAGCTCGGCGGCGATTTTCTTTTTCTCGATCGTCAACGCCCGATCGAGCCCAAGGAAGTGTCCTATTGCTGACGCAGGGTTCGCGTAATCGGACACGAGGAACGATCGCATCGCCGTGATGGCTTCCTCGCTGACGCGAGTGGTTGCATTGTTGTCCAGATAGATCATGCGGCGCCGTACTGCCGGAGGATCAGCTTTACAACTTCGGGAACCACTTTTTCGATGTCGATGAAAGGCACCTGCGCGAACACGGGTTCGGGCATGTCGCCGATCTTTGCCAGCATGTGACCGCGACCTAGCAGACGCTCGGCGCCTGAGTTTTTGGCGCCCATAGCAATGTCGGAGGTGGCGGCGTTGTCAACTTTTAGGATCAGGCGATTACCAAGCTGGGACCGGAGCTGCATTGGCATGACGTCCTTGTCGGGACGCTGCGCGGCGAAGACGAGAAAGATTCCGGCGGCACGCGCCTTCACGCTGAGGCGGCCCACGATGTTCGGGACGGCCTTAGCGTATTCCTCCGTTTGCATCCAGTCGGCGAACTCGTCGTGAATCACCCACAGGGTTGGCAGGGGCTTACCACTAGCACGGCGGTAGGCGTGCACGTTCGGAACCTTCGTCTCTTTGAAGAGTTCGTAGCGGCGATTCATTTCCGTCACGAGGCCGTCGAGAATTTTCACTGCGGCGATCGGATCGTCGATGATGCCACCGGAACCGGCCTTGACGTGCGGTAGCTCGTCCAGCGGGCGGTAGTCGACGCCGAACTTCGGATCGATGAGGTAGAGGTGCGCTTCTTCCGGAGAACGTGAAGCCGCGAGGGTGAGAATCAGGTTTTGAACGAGAACTGATTTGCCGCTGCCAGTGATGCCGGCAATCAGCGTGTGGGGCTGGTTGAGCGGGTCGAGGAGCAGAGGCTGCCCATCCTCTTCGCGAATGCCCACGCAGATTTTCTCACCCAAATTGCCCTGTTGGTAGGCACGGATGTAATCGAGGAGCACCTGCTCGGTGTGCAGCACCTGCCGCCGGGGTCGCTCCACCGCGATCGAGACGCGACCCGACTCGGGACTCACATTGATGATCTTAATGCCTTCGGAAGTGAAAATTTCTTCGGCGTTGGACTCGACCGCTTGCACTGTTAGATCCTTCGAGCCTTGCAGTTTTATGATGCCGGCATTGGGAGTGAGAATGGGCTGCGCCCCTTGTGCGACCACTGCCCTCAGGCCACGGGTCACCAACGCGCGGCGAAGATCGATCGAAGCCTGCTCGAGCCACGCCCGGCCCTTCTCCTCGGAAGTTTGGAAAAGCGCGGACCTGGACTCGAGATACCCGATCAAATCGGAAGCTGGCTCGGGAACGCGGATATCGACGGCGGTGGGTGCCGGCGTGGCCGGCGGAGACACGGGAGCAGTTGGCAGCACCGGCGGCGTCTCCGGCGGAGCGTCCGGCGGCGGATTCTCTTTTGAGGCCGCCGCTTTTGAAGCGGGCTTGCGCCCAGTCTCGTTCGCGAGGTGATAGAGCTTGGTGTGCCCGAAAGGCGGATGGCCGTTGCGCAGCCGGAGTTCGGCCGTGCCACGGTGGTCGTTGTGATGATATTGGACGACAAGGGCGCGAACGTCGGAGGGACCGAAAACTTCCTGCAGCGCCTCCAGATTCTGGCGACCTTTCGCGGGCACGATCCCTTTGGTCGAAGTCACGGGGACACTCAGATCGTGGGGCTCGTGCACGAACACGTGGGAGTAGCCGCGGATCGAGACGGTGCATTGCCGGTGACGGATAGCCCGGCGCCACGTGGGGCCGTCAAAAGCGGCGGCGTTTGCGGGCACCACGGTCTGGGCCACCAGCAAATCGGAAAGCCGCGCCAGCCAGATGTCCTGGTCGATCGTGCCGGCTTCGCCATCCATCGCTTCCGTGAGCTGGGAGAGCGTATCGACCAGCTGCTTCGCGGAGTGATTCGCTTCGTCGGCGAGGTTGTCGCGTTTCACGAACTTCGCCTCCGTTACGATGATGTCGAGGTGAAGCGAGCCGTCAGCGTTCGCCTTAGGCGCGAGGACGAGAAGGTCTGCGATGTTGGCCCCGGCTTTTTTTCCGAGCCACTGGCTGTAGTCGTCCAGGAAGCACCATGCGATCGGGCGCCCAGCGCCCAGTTGGGACTGCACAACATATCTCGTCAGCACCATGCCAAGGAGTTCGTTGGTGTTATTCGCGCGACGCGCGGCCTTGAGGATTAATCCGCCGGAGATCTTGTTGGCGTCGGCGATGAACTGGTGCGCGAGGTCGTCGATCGTTTCGGTTGGGGTTTCCGAGGCCAAAAGCGCCCGGAGCTTTTCCTTTAGGGTGTTTAGGAGGAGAGTGTCGCGGGCACCGGACGAGATGATGAGATTCCGGCCGTGGGTTGCCGACTGCACGTAACGGATGACACGAACCTCGGGGTGTGCCTCCAGCAACTTCCGGTCGAGCAGTTCGTCTTGGTTGATAACCCAGGTCGCAAGGTCGTGGGTGTCCTTGAAAATTCGATCCACTTGACGCTCGTCGAAATCAAGGCAGCGCATGTAGACGGGGCACTTGCCCACGCTCCAAGCCTCATCCGCTCCGTTCGCGCAGAGGAACGCGAAACTGTAGAGATACGCCCAGCCGGCTTCCGTTTGCGCCGGGCAGGCGAGTTGTAGGCGAACCTTGCGATCGCCTTCACTTACGGGCAACCGCCGGCTCCATTGATGCGGTTGGAGGTTTTCCGGTGAATAGGTCTCGCGCGGCAACCACTCCCACACGGGATCGGCCTGACCGGAAATCAGATCCCGGCAGTAAGCGAGGTCCACGGGCTGCGTGCGGCCTTCGCGCCGAAGGCGATTGGCCGCGGTAATGTTCACGCGCACCTTCGCAAGAAAGTCGCCGGATGCTTCAGTTGGGTCCGCCTCGGAGTCTACGCCTCGGGCCACGAGATCTCGGTAGATCTTTCGGAGGTGATCCTCGTCACGATGCATTAGCAGCACCTGGCACGTGATCTTGTCGACCTCGCGGGTGGCGTTGACCTGATTGATTGCCTCTACCACAGCCACCGGCAGGTCCGGCGAATCGCACTCGTAGAGAAGAATCGAAAGATTGTCGCGCTGGTGAGGCTGCAATCGGAGATACTCGTGCATCTCCGTCTCGATAGTGGCAGCCGCCGCTTTAGAGTCGTCGTCCAAGGCTGTCATCTCTTGCCGCTCCGATGGCTGTGCCGGCTGATGCAGCGTGTATCCACCCATCGCTTGGGTTACGACTCGCTCCAGGCACTGGGTGCCTTCCCAGACCGGAGTGCATTCTGGATACAAGGGATGGCTCAACAATTGGTCCACCTCGCGGAAGAAGAGCCCACCATTCCCTCCGTCGGAAAAGGGCGGGCGGCTCTTCCCGAGCAACTGATCCAGGAGATGCAGGACCTGCTGCTGACGAGCCATCGCGGCTTCCATGCGCAGGGGATGCCAGGGACACGTGATTGCCATCGGCGGGCGACGGCCGGAACGCTGGACCTGTGCCAGCCCAACGCGCAGTAAGACGCGCAGCAACTGACGTCGCAGGTCCTGATGCTTTACTGTGCTTAGCGCGAGGAGCAGTTTGCGATAGGCTTCCGCCATTGCGGAAATCTTGTCGGTGGCGAGAACGCTCTTCCGCAGGTCGAAGACGGCATCGCCATATAGCGACTCGAAGGCCGTAAAGTCGGACCCGAGCGCTACGAGCTGTTCGGGAGGGAGCCAGCGCTTTAGCGCCGCGGTGTCGATGAGTTCCTTCCAAGCCCCGGCCAACGATTTGATCCGATCTTGTGCCGGGATGAAAGCGCCGCGGCCCCCGCTGCGGGCCGCCTCGGCTAATCCTTCCACGTTCTCGAGCGTGAGAGAAACCGGCACGCCCTTGCGACCCACCACCTCGTATTCCGCCATGCACTCCACCAACGCTGTGTGACGCTTCGCGTGATACCGGCAGAGGGCGTCGAAATCCGCCAACTCCTGCGCCAGTACCGAGCCCACCGGAAATTTCCAAGTGAGGGACATGGTGCCCACCTTGCGTTCATTGTCGCCTTTCTCTTTTTGGAAGACGGAAACAAGGAAGTTTAGGGTGGTGGCCTTACCCGATTTACTGGTGCCTTTGAACCGCTTCTTGCTGCCGATGACCGGCAGGACCTCGTTGGAATACTGGCACACGAGCGTCTCGCTGAACCGGATTTTCTTCTTGGTGCGCGCTTCCAAAACGCCGTAGGCGCGCTCGAAGTATTCGCAGGCGCGCTGGTTCAATTCCATGAAATGATTCGGCTTCTTCTGCTGCCGGCCCTCCAGGACGATGTAAGCGCTGTCGGTGGGCGAGAGCCCACGAATAAGTCGCCGGAGGCATTCGAACAGGCCCTGGTAGAGATCCCAGCACTCAACCTTCTTGCCGTGGACGAAGTCCTCCCACTCGAGATAGAGCGGCGAGTCTTTCTCAAGTGCTTCCCGGCGTCGCTCGAAGAACTCGCGGAACTCCGGATCGGCCGAACCGGGCTTTCGCGCGATCTTCGTTAGGGCGTCGATCACCAGCTGGTCGTCGGGCGCGATCGGGACTCCCTCGGCGATGAGGGCACTCTTGGTGCGCTCGGAAAAATCCTTGGCGGTGGTTTTCTTCGCACGTTCGAAACACTGCGTAACGTAGCTCCAATCGTGTTCGAATAGCAGGGCTTCGGTGGACCCGTTACGCATCCCCTCGGACTCGATATAGTCGTTAAATGCCGCGAGAACTTCTTCCGGCATCGGCGGCTGATGCTCATTTGAGCTGAGTTGGGCCAGGCGGCCTCGCAGAATATCGGTATCGAGGAGTTCTTGGGATTGTCCCCGTTTGTGCAGGTAGCACTCCAGTGAGTAGTGCGCCCGGAACTTGGCGGCCCAGTGCGAAGCCTGCATCATCTTCGCTTCGTTCAGGGAGCAGAAACAGTCCTCGAAGCGGGGTAGACCGATCGCGGTGAGCGATTGTCCGGCCGCCCGGGTGAGAGTTTCTCCGGCCTGGCACCGGCGGAGAACGGCATCGAGATACTCGCCTGTTTTCGCGGTAGGACACCGTCCGGTCTCGAAGAGCCCGCGCACCATCGCTTCTACCCTACGCTGCGCATCGGGCAGTAAGTTAAGGCCCACGCTGCGCGCGACGAATTCGACCCAGATATGGGCGATGCTGCGGTCCTTGAGATCGGACGCGTCGGTGCGATCACTGTCGGCCAGGGACGCTTCGGCGTCGTTCTCCACCTCGGCGGTGACTACCACGGAGCCGCGGCGCTCCCTGTTGCGGACGTCGACCGACGATTCGGCGGTGAGGTGCGAGGCATCGACCCCAAATCCGTTCAGCTCGGCGGCGGGAAACTGCAATTGCACGCGTTGGGCGCGCGGACCGGCGCTATCTTTGGCGCGGATGAAACCAATCAATTGCTCAATCGAGAATCCCGACAACACGTGAAATGCGCCCCGAAAATCGGGATCTTCTTCGACCTGCGGCTTCACTTTGCGCCATACATATTCGAAGGCGATGGCACCCACCAACGCGTCTGGAGGGTTGATCTTCATGAACGTTGAGCCATGGGGTTCACGATGTAGGTGCAGGCGTCGCTCATCCGCTGGGCAAGCCCCATCCCGATCAAGTGTTGTGCGAAACGCTCCCGGTTCTTCTTGAAATCGGTTTCGTCGAAGAGATGCGACAGCACTACGGGCTTTGCTTCCGTAGGCCCCACCACCAACCGATATCGGGTGTAAAGATCCCGGAGAAACACGGTTTCCTCAACGGGCGTCGTGACGTTGGACAGAACGAGCGCACGGAGCAACTCGTCGGTGGGTGCGTAGCGGAAACGATTCGTGCCGCGCTTTGAGACGAGGCCGCAACCGGTTGCCAAGGCCATGAGCCCGTCGGCCGTGCCATTACGGAACAAGCGGTCCGTCATCGTGTGAAACGACTGACGCACGTCCTTAGCGTCGAGGCCCTCCACTTTCTGGCGATTCAGAGCGCAGCGCCGGACGAGGAGTTCGATCAAAAACTCCTTCTTCGCTTGGTCGTCCAGGATTTGGGACTGAAGCGTTTCCTGGAGTTTCGGATCGGAAAATACGCTGCGGTCCAGATACGTCCGGACTGCCTGCCCGCCCAAGGCGTCATTCGTCAGATAGCTTTCCACCGCCGCTTTTCGGACGAGGTCCGATCGCGGAGCGAGAATCTCACAAACAATGGGAGGGATTCCTGACTTACCGACCCAATGATTCGCCGTTTCAAGGCCGTAGAGGTAGAGATGCAAGCCGAGCAATGGCTGGAGATACTGGAAACCGTCCTGATCGGGGAGCTGCAGATTTAGAATTGCCGCCAGATCTCCGGCCATGCGGTCGAAAGCTGGATGCTGCTTGTAAGGTAGGTAGGTCCCGCCCTTCCGGTCGCCGGGATCGGGTTCCGGTGAGGAAAGGAGTCGCAGCACGAGTTTGTTGCGGGACGTCTGGCTATCGAACGACGGCTTCAGCCCCTCACGCAGCTGATTTCGCAGGGGCTCCGACGCCCGGGTGAGCATGAGATAGGCGAGCTCACCCGTGCGGGTGAATACCCGGCGGGTTCGCTCGAATCCCTCGCCTTTCTCCAACAGCGCTTCGTAAAGCGCAGCCGGACCGATCGGGAACACGAACTGGGTGGTCCAGCTTCGCTCGGTCCCGGGATCAACAGTGATGCGTCTCAGCAAGCAAACGACATTGAAGAGTTCGCCGAAGGTGTCGAAGCGAGTGCGCAAATATGAAAAATCGTTCGTGACACGGCCGCACACTGAAGCCGTCTCCTTCATCACTTGCAGCCAAGTCTTCCACGCCTCCGCGTCGCTGCCGTGTGAATCCTTCAGTATTTCCTCCATCCGCGGATTGTTGAAAAGAATGTTTCTCAGCTGGAGCGAGCGGTGCGCGATATACTGCGGGTTTTCGCTGGGCTGGGTCGGAGCGAAGAGCTGGTTCTGGCGATGCATGCCCTCGGCCATACCAAGGACCTCGAGGAGCAGCGCTGAAAACGGTTGGCGCTCCAGCCGATGGCCCCAAATGGCCTCGGAGACCCAGGCGTCATGCCTCTCCTTCGGGCCTTGGTAATCCTCGATGTTGTCGGGTTCGAGGATCATGCCGTGAGATGGATAGGCCGACGCTGGATAGTGCCAGCGCCGTGCACTTCGATCAATTGCAGGGAGCGAGTGCTGGCCTTGAGCCCGAGGTCCCGAAGGCACCGTTGCTTGAGGGACATGAAGTCGGCGCAGGCCTCGCGCGAAAAGCTTGAGGGCATCGCCCCTTCGGCGACCCGGCAGAGGAATTCGAAGCGCGGCAGGGTCAGGGCGAACGACGACTCCAAAGTCTTCAGACGGAGGACGAGGGTAGGCGTGCGCTGGCTAGCAGGCCGGACAATAGAGAGGCCCGGTGGATCGGCATCCAGGTCAAGCTGCGTTAGGTAAAGATCGCTAATGGCGGAGGTCGTAAGGTCCAGACCGGTGGCGAGATAGACCTCGCTCGCGTTTTCGGCCAGCAAGAGTCCTGTCCAAATACGATTCAGGCCGGACGCAAGTTTCCTTAGGTGGAGACGCGCGGCGATGCGCCCTTCGTTGAGCGGCTGGAGAACCTCGTCCTGGTATTCGCGTGCGTGATGGAAGATCGATGTGCGCCAGAGCCGGAATTGCGCCATTTGGTCAGGACTGGCCTGCAAGAACACTCGACGGCGTTCCGCGGCCAGTTCCGCCAAGAAGGCGTCCGTGTCATCCGCGGAATTGATGTCCCCGCGGATGTAGCGACGCAACACTTCGTCGAAATCCGGATGCCGCTGCTGAAAGGGATCAGGCGCCACCAGCTCCTGATAGGAGGTTGTGAGTTCCGGATCGCGCGTCCCAAATATCAAGAGTTCGTCGAGATCGGAGGTCGTTTCGTCTCCTATATGCAGGGCGGAAAGGAAGCGGTAGACCTCTCGCTTGCGGCGCGCATTCACGCTGAGATTTTCTCCAAAGAGCGTGCGGTGCAGGGCTGCCTCCTGCGGCTTACCCTGCCCTATAATCAATGCCGCTTCCGCGCCGGGCCTGATGACCCGGTCTCGGGCAGCAGGATGTCCCAACAAGGCATTCGCCAAGAGACACAGGACGCCGCGAGTGGGAAGATGATGGCCGGTCACGTCGGCGATCCGCGCCAGCATGATTAGCTTCGCGCGTGTCTCGGGGTGAACGATCGTGCGGTAGTTCCGCGTGAGCGACGAGGCCGCGGAGAAAAGCGGGTTATCGCCTTCGCTTTGCAGGCAGCTCCACTCTGGCCGGTCGAGGACGGCTTGGAGGCAGAGCGACATGATCTCTTCACTCGCGATCGCGCTGAGATTGATGAGGCGTAGGCGTTCGCTGCCGTCTTTTTCTCCCCGCGCATGGAGATTGATCAGCGTGTGCTCGAGCTTGCGGATGCTCTCTGGCGCATCGCTCGGTAGGGCTCGAAACAGCTCGTGCATCTGGCCGTCGTTGACGGCCAGAATGAAGAAGTCATCGGAGGTCCCGAAGGACGACTCCGCCATCCGCGCGAGCAGGGCTACGTGGTCGGGCAGCAGGTAGCCATTGCTCTTCTTGCGCCACGCGGTGACGTCGTAGATCAACGTGATGGTGCGGGGGCCCGCCGGCGTAGTCAGGGCGAGTGTCTCCACCCCTTGGTTGCCTGCCGGCAGACGCTCCGTCAGCGCTTGCACAAGCTCGAAGCAGAGTGAGGTTTTGCCTTCTCCCGCGGTGCCCGTCAGCACCACGTTTCGAAATTGTCCGGTTCCCGCGGGGAAACAGTTCAACAATTCCGCGCGAGCGGGATGGGTGAACGCTATCTGGGAAACGCCAAGAGACTTGGCTAGGCGACCGACATGCTCCGCTTGTTGGGCCTCGTTGTCAGCCACCGGGCCATAGGCCCGAAGTAACCGGATCCATTTTTCTCCGTTGGAGAGGGCCATGTGCTCAAAGATGGCAGATCATGCAGGCACGCTCCTCAGAGGAATTGTGCTCGGCTCCACCGAGGGTGGAGATGAGAGGTACATTCTTCTTCTGGCTCTTGAGCCGTTCCTGTTGCTTGTTCCAGCGCTCCTCGATCTCGGCGATGCGCTCCGGCTTTTCCAAATCGGCGAGCGATTCGTCTTGGCACCAGTAGAAAACATTTCCGTTGGTGCGGTTTGGCTTCTCGTAAGCCTTCGCCTGTTCATAGAGATCCGGATATCTTCGACGCATGCGCACCCACTCGATCTTCTGCTGGTAGAAACAGAAAAAACAGCCGGAGCGGCTGCGGCCCCAACCCATGAATGGGGGCAGGCCGAGGCCCGAGTTCTCGAGAATTCGGATCACGCCGGCGTAGTCGATTCCATCTTCGATGAAGGGGAACACTGCTTTGATGTTCGGCTTATGGCTGATGTAACCGATACGCTTCTCGTCCGCCCGAATTCCAACGTAGTTTATGCAGGGCTCAGTGCCGATGTAATCCTCGAACGGCTTCAACTTCATGTATTCCGTGCACCAACGTCGATGGTTCGATGGGAGCATGCCCCCTTTCGAGCGCAGCAGATCATCGAACGTAGTGCCGAAAGTGGTTCTGACGATCTTCTTGCCGAGGTAACCCTCGATGCGTTCGAGAAACTCAATCGTGTCCGGCAGCTCCTTCCCAGTGTCATGAAATATATACTCCATGTCTGACACGCGATCACGCATGTAGATCGCGAGGGCCGCGCTGTCCTTGCCTCCGGAAAGGCTCAGGATATGGCGAATTTTTTTGGACTCGACGGGCGCGGATAAAGACATGGTTACTTCTGCTCTTCGAGGGTTTCCCAAACGAGCTCGGCCGCGGCAGCCAAACCGGCCGACCCGGAGTCGCGGAGGAGCCGTTTAATTTCGGCTTTCGTGCGGTCAAGGACGACTTGGTCCCGAGCGGTCCAGTGGACTACCTGGTTCACTTCGCGACCGTCAGGACGAGTAAGGGTGAAGCGCACCACGCGACCGAGCTTCTCGGGATCGATAGCGCTGCCGTTGAAGCCGACAGCCTCCGTGCGAGCGAAACGCGCCGCCAGGGTGGAAACCCGGGTGTTGAACTCGTCCTCGTCGAGGTCGCGCCAGCGCTCCACCGGTTTGTGCATCACGTAGCTGGCGACCGATTCGGTCCACTCCTTCTCCGCGAGATTCGCATCGCCGACGCGGCCGGCGAAGACCTTTAACTCCGGTGTCGTCAGTGTGGCTTGCACGGCCGCAATCCGCTGCCGGAATTGAGTGCGGAATTCCGCAACCGTGCCATTGAAACGGAAGCCGGCGAGAATGGCGGCGGAGATACGCTGGAGCAAGCGGGGTAGCGACTCCCGCAGTTCGAGGATAGCGGCGTTCAGCGCCTGGGCGAATTCGGCGCTATCGGCTTTGGTCCCAAGCTTTCCCTCAAACGCTGCAAAGCCGAGCGCGAGAGGTAAATCATTGAAAAGAAGCGTCGCCGGTTCGCGAGATTCGGTCAGGCCGGCGCGCAATTTGCGGGTGCCGGGCGCCAAGTGACGATCGGTGTTATGACTGTATTCCGAGAGCCTCGCGCCGAAGACCATCAACGGTCGGACGATTGCGAGGACGTCAGGGCGATCCACCGGCGGGAGGTTCAGGATCGACGCGACACTGTTGAAAAGCTCCAAACGGACGCCTTCTACAGAACAATGCTGGAGATCAAACGCCTCCGGCTCCTTGGCCAGACGCTGGAATACGGCGGCGCCCGGTTTTTCAACGAACGTGCCATCCTCGTAGATCGCGGTCTGCTCCCAATGGCCCGCGAGATAGATGGCCACCAAGAGAGTCATGAGACCGTCACGAACGCCCATTGGGGCGGCCCGCAACTTAGTGAAAAGATCCGGCACCTTGCAGCGCTGTAGATCCGCGGCCACCAGCGTATCGTGGATGCAGCGAAGGGCTGGAGCGATTTGCAGCGGGTCGTCGTCCTCGATTTCATCTACCCTTCGAATTCGCCAGCCAGTCTTGCCCTTCACGTGGATGCGGCCGGCAAGAAGCACCGAGCGGTAGATTGCGAGTTCTGGCGGATGCTTCGAGGTGTCGAACCCGAGGAATTCTCGATCCACCGTAGTGGCCAATGCCTCGATAAGGTCGCAACGGGCCCGAGAGGCAGCGGCACTCGTGACCCGGCGGTTGATGAGCTCGTTGTTGACCAGGGGGTTTTTCGGGAAAACCGCGCTACAGCGGAAGCTAAGGTGCGGCAGAATGCCGTTCGCCGTGTTGTTGACCAAGCCGGTGCAATCGAACCAAGTGACGCTCGCTTGCCGTTCCGGCGCGTTCCGGAGCTGCACAAGGTGATAAAGCTCCTTCTCAACCGAGATCTGGCAACGCTTGATCTCCCGATTGACGTGGCCGCGGGCATACGCGTCGCCGGCAAGCTCCCGGACGTGATGTTTGATCCAGTTCCAGCGGCGATGCTCGCGGATCGTTTCGGCCACGCCGAGGACGGGAGACGAAATACCGACAATCGTCATCTGGCCGAGCTTCGCTTTCTGTTCGCATACTGCCGCCTTTGCTTGGGCGACCTCCGATTCATCGTTGGTCAGCACCACGAAGATCTGGCCATCGGCAACGGGATCCGGCTCGAGTTTGGTCGCCAGCCGATCCCGGAAGGCGGCGAAGTCGATATAGGCTACCACGAAATGGCGCAGGTTGCCCGATTCGATGTAGTGCCGGCGCGCGACCACGGCCCGCGGAGTGAATTGCGCGGCGACCGCTTTTGCCCCCACGGGTTCGTTCGCGAGGACTTCCTCTGCCTTATCCATCGCGTTGTCCAGATTCACGCTGGTGTGAGGCCAGAGCGACAGACCCTTCTGGTTGCCGCGTTCGTGAATCACGGCAGCGGAATCGCGGAGCTGCTTGATCGCGGCCGATACGTCCTTGTGCCCCACGGCGGACTGCACGATCGCCTCGGTGGCTCCGATGGCGGGATCGTTGATCAGGTTGATCAGTCCGACCGTCTTCACAATAGACAGCGCCGGCTCACCCAACGCTTGCGCATCTGATACCGCCGCATCGATCACGGACCAGTGCGCCCCGTGGCCGTTCAGGAGTGACGGCGCCAAGTTGGCCTTGAAATGATCGTAGAGGTTTGCAACCCGGTAGTAACCGTCCCCTACGGAGTTGAGTTCGGCGAATTCCCGGAAACCGAAGGGTTCGTGCGAACTGAGGAAACCGACGAGCGAGCGCTCGTTCTGGCCGAAGCGCCGCAGGAGGCGCACGAGAATTGGGAATACCGTGGGATGGAGCGGATAAAACTTGAAGGCTTCACACGCGAGGGATGCCTCGGCTGGAGCGGAGCCATATAGGCCGGCGCGAGCGGCATCGATCATTGAAGCGCGCATCTCGGTCTGTACCTCCTTCGAGAGGTCGGCGAACTGAACCCCCAGCATTCCACCGACCAGGGAGACGACCTGTTCGATCGGCTGAGCGAAAACGATTTCTTTGAAGCGACCGGCCACCTTTTCCCACTCGCGCCGGGCCGAGGCGTCGAGGTCGGCGCTGTAGGTGCCAAGCCCCTGATGCAGCATCGCGAGGACGAGTAGCGGGCTTTTTTGGCTGCGGTCGGCTTTCTCGCCCAGTCGCTGGAGAAGCGAAATGTCTCCGGCAGAAGGGTGCAGCGCGGCGTGATGTAAATTCTGGCCGAGTTCGTCCAGAATGAGGACCACACCCTGCGCTTTCTTCTCCTTCTGCAGCGCATCGATGTAAGCATCGATCAGGTTGAGCAGTGCGTCAGGGCCTGTGCCGCTATCGCGTGGCCCTTTTCCATTGCGCCACTCGCGGCGCCCGAGGTCGGCCAGGCCTTTCCGAATGCTGTGCTCGATCGATTCGGGTCCGCCCGACACCATGACGGGCAGCAGCTTCAGACCGTTGGGCACGAACTTCCGCAGCGATTCCGGAAGCGCGGCTCTTTCGCCAGCAGCAACCCGGGCAAATGCGAGTGCGAAGGCGGACTTGCCCGATCCGTAGTCGCCGGTAATGCGCCAGGCGCGCTCAGTCGAGCGGGGATTCAAGCCCGACGACACCCGGGTAAGAACTTCCCGGATGAAGTTGGTGACCACATACTGCTGGCTCGACTTCGGATCGGCGTAGTCGAGGGCCACGTTGACTGAGCGGAGGAAGCTTGGCCGCAGATTTAGGATTCCAGCTATCTTCCGCGGAGCACTGGCTTTGGCCGGAGCGTGAGAAGAACGAGCCATGTTAGGGGGAATGCCCGTATACGGAGCGGAGCGTCGCGTTCACGTTGGCTTGAGCCCGTAAGCGACGGATCAAACGTTGATTGTTGCTTTCGGTCTGGCCGAACTCCTTCGGCCAGGTGCTCACCAACCGCTGCAGCCGCTCGTGCATATCGCGTTCCGGTAAGCGAAATACCCGCCCCGGGCTGTTCTCCGCTACACAAATTTCGCGGTAGGCAACGGTTTCGTCATTAGCGTGAGAGCGATTCCACCAATCGTGGACCGCGAAGCGAAAAACCGCGTCCGAAAGGGTCGGCTTCTCGCGCGAATCCACGAGGTAGACGCACTCCTTGCTGCGGCCCTGATCCGACTGGTCGCTTTCTTTGATGAGACCCAGAGCCGAGAGCGGACTGTCGAGCAGGTCCTCCGCCACGGTGCCTTGCCGCGGTTCCGAAGCCACGTAGGTTGCGAGGAAAACATCCAGATGCTGGCGCAAGGTCACATCGGACATGTCACGCGCGAGGAGCGCACTCTGCGCCTGGAATTCCTGCAGCGCCGACGCATAAGTGAAACTCGACTCGAGGTGCAGATTGAAAAGCCAGTGCCATGCGAACAAACGGCGCGTAGCAGCGGCCGTGCCCTGCCAGTGTAAGAGCCAGAGAGTGCCTTCGTTCTCGAGATAGGGGTCGAATCCTTCGGGACCTAGCACGAGGCGACCGAACTCGGTAGGCTCGCGGCCTTTTTCGTCCGAGCCTATGACCCCGAAAAACTCCACCCAACACGCGAGCGACTCGACCATGTTTTTGCCCAAGCCAAGCACCTGCGTGCCCTGTTTCGGGTCCTCAAACGGATCCACGCCGCGGCTCAGGAGGGCCACGCTCTTCGGCAACCAGGCGATTCGGAGGGCAAACGATTGATGGCCGGAAAACATGAACTTCTCGACCGCTTCGATACGCTTCGGCCGCGATCGCTTTATGGGAACTGGGGCGGCGGTCTCAGGCATGAAGGGTTCCTCGCTGACTTTCCGCGACAGGAGGTCGGGGAGATGCGGGGTGAAGGCTGGCGATCATCATCCATCAAGTAAGTCATCTCTTTCTAGAATCCTGTCGAGCTTTGAGAAAGAGTAATTCCGGCTGGCGGCTCAGGCCTCACCGTGAGGTGGATGGTCGGTTCGTTGTCGTGAGCAAGCAGACGGACGAGCCGTGTTACCCTTATGTCTTTCCTAGCTTCCATCTTGCAGTGACGATGCGTTTCGGAACGATGTATGTCCCCACTCGCGCCGCGACGAACCGCCTAAAACTGGAGATGGGACTCGTGCCGCACGACAGCTAGGGACGCAACCTACGCACCCAAGTGCGCAAGAGAGTCTGGGACAAAATTCGCAAAGAAGCTTATGCAAAGGCGCATGAGAGGTGCGAGGTGTGCGGCGGCGGCGGGAAGCTGAGTTGTCATGAGGTGTGGGGATGCGACGACGCAGCGGCGACCCAACTGCTGAAAGGTTTCCAAGCGGTGTGTGGCATGTGCCACCACATGAATCATTATGGCATGTCCACGGTGCTCTGGCGCCAGGGTAGCCTGGACTTGGAAGCGGCGGATCGCCACTTCTTAGAGGTAAATCAGGTCGGTCCCGCGGTGTTGGCGAACCACAAAAAGGAGGCGGACCGATTGTTTCTCCGCCGGGCGAAGGTCAAGTGGCGGATCGACTTCGGGCCCCGGCAAGGTCTCTGGGAACAGGAGCAGAAACTTCTGAGTCGAGCGACACCACCGAGTGAGTCGCATAAAAGCTCCCCGCAAGGTTGACCATCGCGTAAAACGTCTCGCCAATTCAGAAAGCGCTATTTTTGGCGATCCGGTAATTCGTGGCTTTCTTTCGGACCGACCCCCGTTAAAGATCCGATGCAAGCGCGCTTTCCGGCCTGCAAAGTGCTTTCCTCCATCGCCAACGCTGGCCAGCTTCGCGCCTCATATCCTTGTGCAGTGAACGACCTACTCGCTCGACACCCCTCAGGCAGCAAATCCGTGGCTAATTTCCAAGCGAAACGGATGGTGCTTTCGCCCCCGCATTGGAAAACCTACCCTCTGCCGTTGATGTCGTTGTTCAATGCTGTATTTTTCGGCTTGTTGCGCTTTTTATCACCTCACATCTATGGCTGGATTCGGTGCTGCTGAAGCTGGAGGCAAATTGCTCGCGCAATTCGAAGCCGAGAAGGCGGGAATGTACTCATTCCGCTTGTATCCCGAACTGTGGAAGACGGCGGAATTGGGCGCTTACTACAACGGTCGGCAATGGCAATCCGTGGTGTTTACCGATCCGGCACCTGTGATTCCAGCCGAACCAGGGATATACATGTTCGTTGTCGGCCCCTACTGCGGCGGAATCCGTGACCATTCTTACATTTTCTATGTCGGAAAGGCAAAAAACCTGCGTACTCGATACGGCGATTACTTGAACGAGAAAGTAGGCAAAGTCGCGAGTCCGCGTAAGCTGGTCATGACATTTCTCAACAACTTCGAAGGCTTTATCTACTTCCACTATACGCTGCTTCCTGAAGCGAAGCTAGCCGATGCCGAAGCGCTGCTAAAAGACAATCTAACGCCCCACGCGAACACACAGATCGATATTATCGGCCGCCTTAAAACCAAATGAAAACTACTCACTTCCCTTGCGTCGAGGGGACTATCGGCGATTGGACCTATTACGTCACCGTCATGAAATTTGCGGACGCGGTAACTTACGTAAAGTTTGCCGAACAGGTCTGTCCAAGCAAAGACCTCGATAAAATGGTGCAACGTCGTCTCAGCGACAGATCGAAAGATATCGCTCAGTATCTGCAGGCCAACCCACAGCGATTCTTTGGGTCATTGATCGTCGCGGCGTATGACGGAAAACCAAAATTCCTACCGATTAGTCTTTCTGATTCGGTACTTTTGTCGGAAATGGAGGGTAAAATCGGAGTGCTCCGTTTCGACGGCTCCGAACAGTATTACGCGCTCGATGGTCAGCACCGTCTTGCCGCGATGAAACTCGAGGTGGAACGCGATCCCGTCCGTTACGCAAACGATCAGGTTTCTATGATCGTCATCTGCCATCCGAAGGATGATTCGGGGATGTCCCGCGCGCGTCGCCTATTTTCTACGGTGAATCGCTATGCCAAGAAAACCTCTTCGAGCACCAACGACGTGATGGATGAGGACAATGGCGTGGCAATCATCACCCGCCGCCTCATTCGGACGCACCCTTTGTTCAGTCAACGTATCAAAATTCTCACGAGTAAAATGGGCGGCAAACAAGAACTCGCAGAGGGCAACGCGATGCTCGCTGGCGATTCGGCATATCTCATGGGCATAGGCACTTTCAGAAAGTGTAACGAGTTGCTATTGCCGGAACGGTTCCGCGCCGAATTCGAAATTCCGCAGCAGATGCCTGCATTCGAAAACCTCGAAACGGCGTTCACCGAAATCAATGCGCGATGGGCCCACCTCATCAAACTCGTATTGCCTTGGTCAGCATTGCTGGTGCCGGAGGCGGACCTCACTGGTTATCGCACTGGCGCAGGCGGGCACGTGCTCGTGCGCCCCATCGGCATCACTTCGTTCGTCTCCGCCGTCGCGACGGTCCCTCAAGATTACCCGAGCGAAAAAATTAGCGCTGCCGTAGAAAAATATGCTGATCTGGCCGCGATGCCGTGGAGAGGAGTTTTCTGGAATGCGGCACACGAAAAGATGGGCCCCATAACCCGGCAGTCGGAAGCTTTGGCGACTCGGTTGTGGCGCTACTTCTTCGGCCTCGACGAGGACAAAACGAAACTGAAAGCCGACTGGCACGCGATTGTTGATCCGCAGAACGAGCAGCCAGAGCTCGAGCTACCTTCGATCCCTTGAAGAAACCTCCTGTGCCGCCAATGAGCAGAAATTCGGAAAGCAATTGCTGACGTGATTACTGTCGACGGACTCTTGCGCCACGAGCCCGGTCGAACCGGGCCACGTCAAACTCATTGGCCATGAAGGCACCCGAATCGTGGGGAACCCAACCTGAGGGTCAGGCTTTGTCCTTTGTTATCGCGATCTTGTAATACTACTTAAGTCGTTTACTCGCAGTAGTCTCCGAAAGACTGCAAAGTGCAAATCCTGACCGTCTCCGCCTCGTTCAGCTACCGGCCTCTCGCAGAGTCCAGGCCTATCAACTTCGCGGGTGGCTATGATTTCGTAGCGAAGCCTCGCCTACAGCTGCGCGGGGGATCACGGTGCTCATGCGATGGATAGCAGGCCCGTCCGCCAGAAATGCCCTAAGCAAGCCCGCGGTCTGAATGCTACACGACGTCAGCGCACCTGACGCCCAGAGCGATGAACCACCGCGTTACGATCACGACTTACGGCGTCGATCGGCGAGCCTCCTACGCACGAGTCGCCGCCGACCAAAATCCCTGAACAAAGTCCGCATGGATGACCTACCCCCAGGAATCTACGAATGGCTGATTACAGCCGGCTTGGCAGAGAACCTCGCAGCGAGGCAGGGGCTGCCGCCCGAGTTGCGCCCACTGCGCAACGCTGAGGCAGCCGATCGCCTCGCACTGCACATCGCTTCGATCGTCGAGCAAGCCATCGAGTCGCTCCCGGAAAAGGAGCGGACCGCGGCGGGAGTGAGGATTGCACGCCATCTCGTCGAGCGTGCCAGCGCCGCAGCGAACCTGCCTACCCTCCTTGAGCAAAGCCCCACGGAGAGAGCCGAACTCCTCCAATCGATTCC
The DNA here is from genome assembly GCA_040381375.1 of Opitutaceae bacterium. Taxonomy (GTDB): domain Bacteria; phylum Verrucomicrobiota; class Verrucomicrobiia; order Opitutales; family Opitutaceae; genus ER46. The sequence continues at coordinate 2,155 of JBEIHL010000001.1, read as the reverse complement.
GAGGCGCGCTCCGGATGGAGGCGCCATCGCGATCGAGCCGCCGCTCATCCCGCTCCTGGATACGACACTGCTCACCAATTCCCCCGGCGAGCCTCGCGTTGGACAGCAACTCATCTCCGAGATCGAGTCCGCCGACCGTGTCGACCTCGTAATGGCGTTCATTCGTCGGAGCGGCATTCTGCCCCTGCGGGAAAAGCTGCGGCGGTTCATCGAATCAGGACGGAGCGTACGAGTTCTGACAACCGTCTACACGGGATCAACCGAGCTTCAGGCGCTACAACTCCTGGAGTCGATCGGAGCAAAGATCCGAGTCTCCTACGATACCACGGGAACACGACTCCACGCGAAGGCGTGGCTCTTTCACCGGGAGAGCGGTTACTCGACCGCCTACGTCGGTTCATCGAACCTCACCCACTCTGCCCAAGTAAGCGGCCTGGAGTGGAACGTCCGAATCTCCGGCAAACGGAACCGCTCCGTCATCGACAAGATTTCGGCGGTCTTCGAGAGCTATTGGGAGCAGCCGGACTTTGAGCCGTTTGATGCTAAGCGGTTCATCGAAGCAACCAACAGCGAACGGCCAACGGCGGCGCTCACGCTCAGCCCCATCGAGATTCGACTCGAACCCTTTCAGGAGCGTTTGCTCGAGCAAATCGAGGTCGCTCGCGCTCAGGGCCATCACCGCAATCTCCTGGTCTCCGCGACCGGCACGGGCAAGACCGTGATGGCGGCGGTTTTCTACGCTCGACTCCGATCGTTCCTTCCCCGTGCCCGCCTTCTCTTCGTCGCGCACCGCGCCGAAATTCTTGAGCAGAGCCGCGCCACCTTCGCGCACGCCCTGCGGGATGCAGGCTTCGGCGAGATGTGGGTCGGAGGTCAACGCCCCTCTGAATTCGAGCACGTCTTCGCCTCGATTCAGTCGCTCGCCGCGAATGGTCCAGAGTCGCTCGATCCGTCTCACTTCGATGTCGTGATCGTGGATGAATTCCATCACGCCGCCGCTTCCACCTACGCCAAGCTTCTCGATCACATCCAGCCGCGAGAGCTCCTGGGGCTTACTGCCACGCCCGAACGCGCCGACGGTGAATCGATCCTCAGGTGGTTCGACGGTCGACTGGCCGCCGAGCTTCGACTCTGGGACGCCATCGATCAGCATCGACTGACGCCATTCTCCTACTTCGGAATCGCTGACGATCTCGATCTCCGCGAGATACCCTGGCGCCGGGGCTCGGGCTACGACGTCGACGGATTGACCAACCTGATGACGGCGAACGACGCCTGGGCAAGGCGCGTGCTGCATGAATTCCACGAGCACGTCGGGGACCTTAAGTCTGCACGGACGCTGGGGTTTTGCGTGAGCGTGACTCACGCGCGCTACATGGCGCGCGTGTTCTGCGAAAATGGCGTACGCGCCGAAGCCGTCTGGAGCGACACGGAGGAGACGGAAAGGCAGCGCGTCTTGAGGGATCTCCGCGATGGCCGCACCAACGTGGTGTTCTCCGTCGACCTCTTCAACGAGGGCGTCGATGTACCCTCCGTCGATTCGCTGCTGATGCTCCGGCCGACCGACAGTCCGACCCTGTTCCTGCAGCAACTCGGGCGCGGGCTACGCAAGAGCAAGGGGAAGTCCGTCTGCACCGTGCTCGACTTCGTAGGCCAACATCGGCGTGAGTTCCGTTTCGATCGACGCTTTCAAGCCCTGCTCGGAGGCAGCCGTTCCTCACTGGAACGGGAGATCGATCGCGGCTTCCCCTTTCTTCCCGCGGGCTGCCACATGGAACTCGATCGCGTCGCGAAGGAGCGGGTTCTCGATAGCATCCGGAACGCGATCCCGCGGTTGTGGAGCGCAAAGATTCAGGAACTCCGCCAGCTAGCGTCCGAGCGTGGAGACGTATCCCTCCAACAGTTCCTTGAGCTTTCCGGACTGGAGTTGGACGACGTGTACGACGGACGTCGCTGCTGGTCCGATCTGCGTCGCGCCGCCGGCCTGTCTCCGGCCGACTCCGGGCCGGACGAGGTCAAAGTCAGCGCCGCGTGCGGCCGTCTTCTTCACGTCAATGATGCAGAGCGCCTCGCGACATGGAGCAGATGGCTCGCGATGAGTGAACCGCCGAGTCCCGCAACGCTCACGGGCCGCGAACGTCGCCTCCTGCTGAGG